>JABISF010000071.1 GCA_018699935.1 Flavobacteriaceae bacterium
AAGGGGCAGAGGGATTTCCTACTTCAACCCATACTTTTTCTATTTCCCCCAAATAACCATTACGTATCAATTCACAAGCCTTTCTAAAATCTGCTCTAGACCGTTGCATACTTCCTGTTTGTAATACGCGTTCGTATTTTCGTGCTGCTTTTTCCATCATTCTCCCCTCGTTAATAGTATGAGACATTGGTTTTTCGCAATAAACGTGCTTGCCCGCTTTCATAGCATCGATAGAGGGAATGGCGTGCCAGTGGTCGGGAGTACTGACTATCACACCATCTATATCTTTGTTTTCCAGCATCTTATGGTAATTTTCGTGTACTGATACAGTTCCCTTAATTCCATTTTTTTGATATTCTTCTTCCACTGATTTGGTGAATTTGACCAATCGATTTTGGTGAACATCACATCCAGCGATGACCCGTGCTTGCGGAATTTTCGAAATACGCTTAACCAGCCCATTGGCCTGAGCTCCAGTCCCAATAACACCAACGTTAAAACGATCACTAGGAGCCGTAAACCCTTTTCCCAAAACATGAGAGGGAACGATACTCAACCCCGCAAAAGCTGATGCCGTTTGTTTTACAAACTGTCTTCTGTTATTTTTCATTGATTAAGTTTTTAAAAGTTGCTATAATGCTTTGCATCATTTACAGGTTTATTTTGTCAACTGGGTTCTTATTTTTTATCGTGTCGATTTGGAGGATGGATTGTTTTTTTAATGATTCCATCAACAACAGGGGTGATTGCATATTTAAAACCCAAACGGTGGGCAATGATTTCTAATGTGTCATTCGCTTTTTGCTCAATGGGTCCTGTGTAATGTTTCCAACCCCTGTAGGGAGCTTTTTCAGAAATGTAACGATACCCTATTTGGGTTCCTGGGGTTGTTGCACTAACAGATACTTTTTCGTCCTTGAATTCGATTTTGGGAGCCGTTGTCAATTGAGCTTTTCCATTAGGATAAAAATCCATGATTAAATCTACTTCATTGATAAACCCCTTGTCGTCAATGCTTTTCATCCATCGATCACATTCTTCTCTGAGTCTATCCAATACCGTAGCATAGGCGGGGTCATTTACTATATTATTGAGTTCATGGGGATCATTTTGTATATCAAAAAGCTCTTCAACTTCTTTGGATTGTCTGAACCATTGGGCTTGAACTTTATTAAGTTCACCCGCATCCCGCAAGCGTAATAACTCTTGCATTACTTCCATTTGCTCACGATAGGCCAAAGGGAGATAGTAGGGTCGGTTGGGGTGAAAATTTTTTAAATATTTAAATTTTCGATTTCTAACCGCACGAATCATATCAACGCTTTCATCAAAACGATCGGCATGACCGTGAATAAAAGTTCTTGGTTTTTCGGATTTAAACTTACCTTCAAAAGCTAGTCCTTGCATATAGCTCGGGGGTGCAATTCCTGCCATAGAAAGCAATGTAGGGGGGAAATCGACAAAACTGGTAAGTCGATCGTCTCTTTCTCCAGCTCTTTGCTTATTTGGATATCTTATGATAAGGGGTACTCTAAGTCCTGAGTCATAGAGGAGTCTTTTTTGTCGAGGCAGAGGCCCGCCGTGGTCGGAATACCAAACAACGATGGTTTGATCCAGTAATCCATCCTTTTCTAGCTGGTCAAGAATGATTCCTACTCCTCGGTCCATTCTAATGATATTGGTATACATGCGTCTCATGGCATTTTTTCCAATCTCATTTTGTGGCAGATAGGGGGGAACTTCCACTTTTAGATCCTCAGGAACCAATAAAGTTACATTTGATTTTACATTTTTCCCCTTTCTTTTCTTGATGTTTCGATGGGGTGGAAATTCATCTCCATCAAAGAGTTGTTTTTTATAATTCCACATATTAGACTCATGAGTTACCCCAAAATTAAAAACAGAGAAAAAAGGAGTTTCTTGATTGGGTCTATTTCTCCAATGTGCATATACGCTGGATTCGTCCCAAGCCAGTTCTGATTTAAAAAATTGATAATCTTCCTTGGCATTGTTTGTTGTGTAGTACCCGTTTTCACGCATGATTTCGCTTACCATTTTCACCTCTGGAGGTGGAACGACTTGATAATCTATAATTCCAACTCCTCTGTTAGCAGGTTGTTGGTTGAGGGTACGCATGTTTTGTGCTCCAAAAGAATTGGGGTATAGCCCCGTGGCCAAGCAAGCACGGCTGGGGGAACAAACACCCGAAACAGAAAAATTATGGGTATAGACGACTCCTTCTCGGGCAAGACGATCCAAATTGGGAGTAGGTGCTCTTGGGTCGCCAAATGCATTGAGGTAATATGGGCTTAGATCTTCTGCTACCAGCCAAAGGATATTGATTGGCTTTTTTTCTTGGACCGTTTTACAAGCCATCAGGAATAGCATACTCAAAACCAATAGATGAAATTTCGATTTTTGCACTATTATTTTTTATTGAGTTGATTTAAAAAATGCGTCATCATTAAAATTATGCTTTAAATTCAAATAATAGCATAACAAAACTATTATCTAAATTAATTAGGTGCTTAATTTCTTGATTGACTGCCCCACCAATCTTGATTGGGAAGGTAATCGGGATCAAGTTGAAACGCCCTTCTTTTTTCTACCCTTAGCTTCATTTTTTGTTTGTGTTGGTCAAGCCATTCTTTTTCCTCTGCCTCATTATGAAGGGGGTCTTTTTGGGGAATTTTGGCATTCGTGTCGTTAAGCCATTGTTCCAACTCATTTTTTAAGGTCATTCCCAGTTCAGAATTTTGTTCAAAAACATCAATCGTTTCTCCCATGTCCTCACCAAGGTGGTACAATTCATTTTTCCCATCCTCAAAATAGTGGATCAGCTTCCAGTTTCCTCTTCTTATGATGGCGCTGGGATCTCCTCCCTGATTTCCGTAGTGTGGATAATGCCAAAAAAGAGGACGTTCTTCAAAAGATTTTTCTTTGAGGAGTGGAACCAAACTTTCCCCGTCAACGGCAGTTGAATTTTCGATACCGGCCAAATCCAATAGCGTAGGGAATAAGTCGGCTCCGGTTACAGGAATATCCACTTTTTTTGCAGGATCCTCAATTTGAGGGGCTTTAATAAAAAAGGGAATACGGATTCCAGCTTCCCATTGATAGCCTTTTCCTCCCCTCAGGGGCAGATTGCTTGTGGCGTAATCATCGCCGGCCGAAACACCACCATTATCCGATACAAAAACCACCACCGTATGATCATCCAAATTCAATTCTTCTAAAGTATTCAGCACATGACCTACCGCTTCGTCGGTTTGCTCCAATAAACCGGCATAAACGGGATTGTCTTGTTTGATTCTTATGGGTAGTCTTTTTTCCATAGTAAAACCTTCTTCCTGTAGCCCTTGATCTTTTGTCTTTTTTTGATATTTCATCCACTTTTCCTGGGTGGTCTGTATTGGGGCATGCACAGCATAAAAACTCAAATATGCAAAGAAAGGATCATTGGGATGTTCCTTTATAAAGTTAACAGTTTCTTGAGCTAATTTCATGGAGAGTGTCATTCCTTTTTCCTCGGTTTTGTCTTCTAGAAAGGGGTTATTAAATGGAGAAAAATAGCCGCCAGTATAAGGTCCCCCTTTATGATAGCCCCCTTTGTTGATGTCAAAACCATGGTCCGTTGGGAGCGATTGTTGCTCCACAGAACCGAGGTGCCATTTTCCAGCAAAAAATGTTTTGTATTTTTGGGCTTTAAAAACCTCTGGTAGAGTGGTCATTTCAAAAGGGAGATGCTTGACATATTCACTGGGCAATAGTTGAGTCTTTCGTCCGACATTTCTCCATTCCGTTCCATATCTCGCCCCAATCCAATCCGTGATACCATGAACTGTAGGGTAAACTCCTGTAAGTAAGCTTGCTCTCGATGGACTGCAAACCGATGCATTGGCATAGCCTTGGGTGAATAAAGTTCCTTCTTGGGCTATTTTATCTATATTGGGGGTTTCATAAAAGTCACTCCCCGTCACGCTGAGATCTCGATAACCCAAATCATCTACTACGATG
>JABISF010000010.1 GCA_018699935.1 Flavobacteriaceae bacterium
AATAATTAGAAAGTGCCAAATGAGTGCCAAGAAATTGACTAACTTTATACTTAACTTAATTGTAAAGAAAAACCCCTCACGTTTGTGAAGGGCTTTGATTGCTTGTTAGGTCTTGTGCAGTGTAGCGGTTACGCTAGCTCCTCCTCTTGGGCTCGAACCAAGGACCCTCTGATTAACAGTCAGATGCTCTAACCAACTGAGCTAAGGAGGAATAGTTAATTGGTGCGCAAATATAAATCAAATCACAAATAATACAAGAGCGAAAGCTTCAAAATTTTATTTTTTTTCAAGGGCTTGTTTTTTCGGCTTTTTGAAGGGTTTTTTTGTTTCGGATTTTTAATAAATCCTCCCTTCTATTGATAACATTCTAAGAATCACCCGCTTTTATTTTGGAATCTCAGAAAATCGAATCTATTTTATTGAATATTTAATAAAAAGGGCATTATTGAGTATTTTAATAAAAGAAAATCATCGATATTGATCTATCTTTGGTTTTAATTAAAAGAAAGAGTTAAAAAATAGTTAATATCACAATTACAATAACACATTGCGGTTCTAATTCCGTTAAAAAAATTAGAATTCCATTCTTTTATTTGTTTGTTTATTAGTTTAAAATCCGCTTCTCTACAAGGCGGATTTTTATTCTACGGTATAGAATACCTCGGCCACCTCCGAAATTCTAAAATACCCCAAAGGATAATGTTCGGGACGGGTCAAGTTGACGCAATTTCCGGTTAGGTTGGCTACTTGTGCCTGAAATGGTCCCCCCTGATTGAAGCTTTGCTGAATCAACAAAGTCATATATTGATAAAAGCGTTCGGAGATACTGAACAGCCGAATTCGGATTTCATCTCCCGCTTCAATATCGTCAGAAATATGAATGCCGTAAAACTCATCACTTTCAATAAAATCATCCCGATAGAGCGTATAATCCGGAATTTTCCAGTCTTCCCCCAAAAATTCAAACAAAGAGTAATTCGTTTTGGGATCTTCATCCTTGCTGTAGGCTTTGAGTTCCACTACCTCATTGCCAAAAAGGGTGTAGTTTTTTTGCTCAATCCGACTGAAATAGTTGACCGGCAAAAACACTTCCGAGCCTTCATAAACCTCTCCTTCATAGGTAATCGAAAGGGTATAGCGGGCTCCATAGCTAAAGTCAAGCAGTTCCATGGGGTAATAAATACCGTTTTCGGCTTCCAAAAAAGAATATTTTTTGGCATTGCTATCCAACACATACACTTCGGCACCTCGGGCGGGAATAAAATTATTCTCAAAATAAGAAGAACTTAATGACAACTGAATTTGTTGGCTGAGGGTTCCATAGGATTTATTGAAAAATAAATTGGCTTCGATCACCAAACGCGGCTGTTCCGAATTCAACTCCAAGTCAATCACTTTCTCGCAAGCCATCAACCCTAAAAGCAATATCCCGACAAAAATGTACTTTTTCATCTTAAAATTTAAAATTATAGGTTACCGAAGGAATTATTCCAAAAATAGAAAGTTGAATTGCTTCATTGAGTCCGGTATCTTCATTTTGCGAAAACCGCACCGAAGCCGGATTTTGACGATTGTACACGTTATACACCCCAAAAACCCACTCTCCGGACCATCCTTTCACTTTCTTTTTGGGCTGATGCACCATCGATATATCCCACCGATGATAGGGTTTTAAGCGGTTGCTGTTGCGCGCCTCATAATTTGGAATTGAAAAGCCACTATAAAAATACTGGGCATTGGGGAAGGTAATCGGCTGTCCGGTTTGGAAAATAAAATTGGTATTCAAGCTCCATCGGGAGTTAAGACTATAGTTGCCCACCAAGGCCAAATCATGCGTTTTGTCATAGGGGGTAGGGTACCAATTACCGTTGTTGATTCCCACTTCAGTGGCCGTTCGTCCGGGTGTTCGTTGCTCCGAACGCGAGAGCGTATAGGCCAACCAACCGGTCATTTTCCCTTTATTCTTTCGTACCAAAAGTTCCACTCCTTTGGCGCGTGCCGATCCGTTGAGCACAATTTGTTCAATCGCATCGTTTCCAATCAGTTCGGCCCCATCCACATAATCCAGTCGATTTTGGACCCTTTTGGTAAAAGCTTCCAATTCGATCGAATAGCGATCGTCTGCCGTTGTTTGAAAATAGCCCACAGCAAACTGATCCAACAATTGAGGCTTTACAAACGGACCACTGGGTGCCCAAATGTCCAAAGGCGTTGGGGCGTTGGTGTTGGAAATCAAGTGGAGGTATTGCGCCATGCGGTTATAACTCAACTTAAACGAATTCAACGGGCTCAGACTATAGGACATCGCTAGGCGCGGTTCTAGATTCCAAAAGCTACTCAGCACCTCCGATTTTGGAGTGACCTTGACTCCGATGGGCGTTCCTTTTTCGTAAATTTTTATCAATGGGTTATAAACCAAAGCTTCGTCATTGGCGTATTCATTAAGAGGCTGCCCCAAGCGCAAGAAAGTACTCAACCGCAGACCTGCAGTGAGGTTAATTTTTGAACTTAAACTTAAAGAAGCACTGCTGTAAAGCGCATTTTCAAAGGCAAATTTATTGTTTAGTTTCCGCGCTTCAACGCTCGACCCAGCGGTATTGGGAGCAATGCGTCCGGGATCAAATTTGTAATAAATACTGTTCAGTCCAAAGTCCAGTTTAAAGCGGTCGCTCACATAGTTTTTAAAATCGTATTTCAAATTAAAATTATCAATCCCCGAGGTCCAACCGAAGTCGGCAAAACTAAAATCCAAACCGTAGTTATAGTCCGAATAAATCATGGAAAGATTGGAAAACAATTGATTGCTGAACAAATGATTCCACCGAAAAATCATCACGGCATTGCCGTAGGCGTTTTCAAACAAATTGTTAATTTCGGTAATGTCTCGTCCAAAATAACCAGATAAATAGACACTGTTGTCGGGGTCTATTTGATAGCTGAGTTTGGTGTTCAAATCATAAAAGAACACGGTATTGTTATCAATGGATTCCACCAAAGGCAAAAATAAATGGGCATAACTGCTCCGTCCTCCCACCAAAAACGATCCTTTCCCTTTTTTTAGGGGTCCCTCCAACAACAAACGACTGGAGATCAGCCCAACGCCACCGGAACCATGAAAGCCATTGCGGTTGCCCTCTTTTTGATAAATATTCAACACCGAAGCCACCCGTCCACCATATTGCGCCGGGATGCCTCCTTTGTACAATTTCAGGTCTTTGGTAGCGTCGGGATTAAACACCGAGAAAAATCCAAACAAGTGGGAAGCATTAAAGATGATGGCCTCGTCCAAGAGAATCAAATTTTGATCGGCGGCACCGCCACGGACATTAAAGCCCGAAGCTCCTTCGCCACCATTGGTGACGCCCGGCAACAGCGTAATGGATTTGATGATGTCCACTTCTCCCAAAACAGCCGGAATACTTTTTATGGTATTGATGGAGAGCGCGTTCAAACTCATTTGAGGATTGCGGATGCTCAGCTGTTCCACATTTTCAGTAAGGATCACTTCGTCAAGGTTTTCCACGGTAGCTTCTAAGGAAAAATTCATCCGGGTGTCTTCGGTCAAATCGAGTTCTAGCTGCAAGGTCTTATACCCCATATATTGAAGGGTTAAAGTGTTTTTTCCCCGAGGTAGTGAGGCGGAAAAAAAACCGTAGTCATTGGAAATCACTCCGTAGGTGAGTTCCGGAAAAAGCAGGGATACGCCAATAAGACTTTCTTCTGTTTCCCCATCGGTGACATACCCACTCAACACCACTTCATTTTGAGCATGGACCCATCCTAGCGCAAGAAAAAATATAAAACCACCGAAAAGCGTTTTCCAATTCATCGCGACAATGTTGAATTTTTTTGCGGATTTATGGAAGTACAAGAAGTAGAAAAATTATCCAAAAATAGCGCGATAAATATCGTTTCCATTGGCAAACAAAACCACTCCTAAAAGCAAGAAAAAGCCTAACATTTGGGCGTATTCCATAAACTTGTCGTTGGGTTTGCGTCCCGTAATTATTTCATACATAAGAAACATTACATGACCACCATCCAAAGCAGGGATGGGCAAAACATTCATAAATGCCAAAATAATGGAAAGAAAAGCGGTGCTCGCCCAAAAGGCTTGCCAGTTCCATGCACCGGGAAACATATTGCCAATAGCACCAAAGCCGCCCAATTGGGAGGCTCCTTTTTTGGTAAAAATATATTTAAACTGTGCCACATAGTCGTAAAGTGACCAGTAGGTGTACGAAAATCCTTCTACGATACTAGTGCCTAAGCCAAGCTGTTCGTTTTTAAAATCAATTTGCAGTGTTTTGGAAAAAACCCCTAATGTTCCATCTTCATCGGTGCTTATTTGAAGCGTATCCAATCTCTGTTTGCGTTCGTACACCAAGCGGACCTCTTGAGATCCCTTGCCTCTGAGCAGCGTTCCCAATTGTGCCCAATCAAGGATGCTTTCGTCGTTGATGGAAATAATTTTGTCCTCCGATTTTAAACCGGCCAGATCCGCAGCAGACGCCGGGATAACACTGTCTATAATGGCAGGAGTAGCAGGACTCAAAGGTAACATTTCGCCACTTTCAAACATTTTTTTACCAATTTCTGCGGGTATGCTCAGAACGACCTTTTCTCCGTTTTGATGTTCCACAGTCACTTCTTTCACTGTTCTCAAAAATAAATAGCGATTGATTTCTAAAACGTTTTCTAATGGAGTCCCGTCCACCAATAGGATTTTATCGCCGGTCTGAAACCCAATTTCTTGTGCAATGGGGGAGGGCCGAATACCTCCAGGTAAATCCTCCGTATAAAGTGTATTTTTACCCCAAACAAACAAGATCATCATATAAATCAGGAAGCCCAAGATGAGGTTGACAGTCACTCCGCCCAACATGATGATGAGGCGTTGCCAAGCCGGTTTGGATCGAAACTCCCAAGGTTTGGCGGGTTCTTTCATTTGTTCCACATCCATGCTCTCGTCAATCATGCCGGAAATTTTTACATAACCTCCCAACGGCAACCAGCCAATCCCATAGGTGGTTTCGCCTATTTTTTTCTTGAATAAGGCAAATTTAACATCAAAGAATAAAAAGAATTTTTCCACCCGTGTTTTAAAAATTCGGGCAGGAATAAAATGTCCTAACTCATGAAGAATAATCAATATAGAAAGACTCAAAATCAATTGAATCGCTTTAACAAAAAATGGGCTCATAGCATTATTAAATTCAGGCAAAAGTACTATAATACACGCCATAATAAAAATTAGGTCTCGCTTTTATGATTCTTTTTAGGGTGGGGGGTATTTTAAAAATTTTAAAAAAATTACATTTGTACCCATACTACTGCCATTGAAAGATTTTATTCGCAAATACCGTCGCTTTATTTTATTTTTCCTGTTGTTATCAGGAATTATATTGGGCTTGTTTTACAATGCCTTGCAACCCCAATTGCGTTTGCCCATCTATCAACCCGCCATGGTCAATTTTGAATTGGTGGACAGTACTTTACAACACGTCAAAAAAGCCCATCGGATTGCCAATTTTCGGCTCATCAACCAGAACGGGCTACAGATTACAGAAAAGGACTACCAAGACCATATCTATATTGCCGATTTTTTCTTCACTACTTGCCCCACCATTTGCCCCAAAATGACCAAAAATATGGCACGTATACAAATCCATATTCTTGAAGATCCTCAAGTCAAGTTGCTGTCTCACAGTGTGACCCCCAAAATTGATTCTGTGGCACAATTAAAAAAATATTCCTTGGAAAAAGGGGTGAACGATACCAAATGGAATTTGGTTACCGGCGATAAAAAGCAAATTTATGAACTGGCGCGCAAATCCTATTTGGCAGTAAAGACAGACGGTGACGGAGGACCC
>JABISF010000072.1 GCA_018699935.1 Flavobacteriaceae bacterium
AAGCCTTTTACGATAGCAGCCTCCCGCTCATTTTCCTTGGGAAGAACAATTCCCTTAAAACCATCTTTCAATGCTTGAATGGCGATGGGTAATGCCCCTTTGATAGGGCGTATTTTACCGTCTAAAGCCAACTCCCCCATCAAAATATATTCCCCTATTGATGGCGCTTTGATTTGAGATGAAGCGGCCAATATTTCCATAGACAAGGGGAGATCGTAGGCAGAACCCTCTTTTCGGAGATCAGCAGGAGCCATATTGAGTGTGATTTTCTTACCCGGAAGCTTATATCCTATGTTCTTAAGTGCTGCTGCAATCCGAAAGTTATTTTCTCGAACTGCATTATCGGGTAAACCAACCAAATGGTAGCCTATTCCTTGATCAATATTGACTTCCATGGTAATTAATTGGGCAGCCACGCCAAAAACGGCACTGCCATAAACAAAGACAAGCATAAGTAAGTGATTAAGAGTTGGTAGACTAAAATTATAAAATTCTGAGGTTGAATTCAATTTTTCAGGGTATTACAATTTTCTAAATCTCTAGGGAGCCAATCAAAATTATACTTTATTTTAGTGGCCAATGAAACCCTTTATACTTTCACAGTGTTCTTGGAAAGAGCTAAAGACCCAACGGTTTGAACTGGCTGTACTGCCTTGGGGAGCTACCGAGGCCCACAACTACCATTTACCATATGGAACCGATGTCTATGAGGCCAATGCCATTGCCGAGGTATCTGGAAAAAAAGCATGGGAACAAGGAGCAAAAGTCATCATACTACCCACCATACCTTTTGGAGTCAATACTGGACAAACCGATATTTATTTGGATATGAACATGAGTCCTAGTACCCAAATGGCTGTCTTAAGAGATGTTTTGACCGTATTAAACCGACAGGGGCTCCACAAATTTTTGATACTCAACAGTCATGGGGGAAATAATTTTAAAACCATTCTCCGAGAATTGGGACTTGAGTTTCCCAAAATGTTTCTGAGTACTTGCAATTGGTTTCAAGCGTTGGACAAATCGAAATACTTTGAGGAAGAAGGAGACCATGCCGACGAAATGGAAACCAGCATCATGATGCACATCAACCCAGAATTTGTATTGCCCCTCCCTGAGGCAAGCTTGGGAAAAGAGAAAAAAAGTGTGATCAAAGGTTTTAGAGAGAAATGGGCGTGGAAAGAAAGGAAATGGTCGGTGATTACTGAATCTACAGGTACAGGAAATCCCAAAAAATCAACCTCCGAAAAGGGAAGGAATTTTTTTGAAGACGTAACCGATAAAATAAGTGAACTAATACAAGATATTTGCAAGGCAAACCCGGATGAATTATACAAATAACCACCTTCCCATGTTTTTTAAATACATAATCCTCTCTCTCGGCCTATTTTTGGCATTGACATCTCAAAAGCTTAGCGGGCAAAAAATCAACCAAGAGTATGTTTTAAAAATCCGTAGTACGGACGAAAAAATAAATTTAGACGGGCAATTAAATGAGGGGGTTTGGGAAACAGCCCATGTGGCAGGTGATTTTTCCATGATTCTTCCCCAAGACGACAGAAAGGCCACCCAAAAGTCAGAAGTTAGAATGACCTATGATGACAAAAATCTTTATCTCGCTGTAATTTTTTACAACACCACCGTAAAAGGAGACTATGTAGTAGAATCCTATAAAAGGGATTTTAGTTTTGGAAAAAACGACAACTTTATCATGGCCATAGACCCCTTCAACAACATGAGCACAGGCTTTGCTTTTGGACTTAATGCCTACGGAGCGCAGTGGGATGCGACCATGTATGATGGACGCAGTGTTGATCTCAACTGGGATACCAAATGGTATTCTGAAGTCACTTTCGATCAAGACAAATGGATAGCAGAAATTGCTATTCCCTTCAAATCCATTCGCTATAAGGACAACCTCAACCAATGGGGCATCAGTTTTAGTCGTTTGGATTTAAAGGCCAGTGAAAAGTCTGGTTGGACTCCAGTGCCCCGCCAATTCCCATCCATCACCATGGCCTATTCAGGTGTTTTGGAATGGGACACACCACCCCCTTCCCAAGGCGCTAACATATCCTTTATCCCCTATCTTTCTAGCGACATCGACAGTCCTCAAAAAGGCATAAGTCACCATCAAGTCAACGCCGGTGGAGATGTAAAGCTTAATTTGACCTCTTCCCTGAATTTGGACATTACCCTCAACCCTGATTTTTCTCAGGCAGAAGTTGACCAACAGGTGACCAACTTGGATCGTTTTGAACTCTTCTTTCCAGAGAGAAGACAGTTTTTTTTGGAAAACGCCGATCTGTTCGCCAACTTTGGATATGACAACATCCGACCTTTTTTCTCCCGAAGAATTGGACTCAATAACTCCATTGATGCGGGCATACGACTGAGTGGAAATATCGATGAAAAATGGAGGGTTGGACTTTTAAATATACAAACAAGGGAAGAGGCAAAGAAAGGTTTTGCCGCAGAAAATTTTGGCGTATTTAGTTTACAACGCAAAGTATTGGACCGTTCCTCCATCGGTATGATTTTTGTCAATAAGGAAACCCTGAGCGATCTCGATAATTCATCAAACGCGGCTTACAACCGTAATTTAGGATTGGAGTTTAACTACTTTTCTGCCGATAATTTGTGGAATGGAAAAATGATGTATTTGAAATCATTCAGCCCAGGAGTAAAAAAAGACGATGCCATCTTTGCTTCCAACCTCATCTACAGTAACAATAATTTTCGGGGAAGCCTGCAAGGAGAATACATCGGAAAAAACTACAATGCCGAAGTCGGCTATGTCCCCAGAACTGAATATTTTAAATTTAACACTCAGTTCAGATATCTATTCTTTCCCAATCAGGACTCCAAGGTTTTATCCCACGGTCCCTACATTGGAAGTTCCCAATATTTCAATTTTGATGGAAAGGGTATTGATAGCGAAACCGAGCTGGGCTATGAACTCAATTTTAAAAACAGGAGTGAGATGATTCTCTCATTTGAAAATCAATTCATCATACTTCAAAACCCTTTTGATCCCATCCGAACTGGAATTCAAAGCCTCGAAGCCCTCACAGAACACCGATGGAATAAAATGAGCTTGGAATACAATTCAAAGCCGCAAAGCCTTTTTACCTATGCCTTTAAATCCTCCTATGGAGGCTATTTCCAAAAAGGAAAAAGATGGCAGTTTTTTAGTGAAATGGGGTACCGCTTCCAACCCTATGTAGAGCTCAACTCACTGGTCAGCTACAACCACATCACGCTAGAAGAGCCTTGGGGAAACAATGGTTTTTGGTTACTGGGTGTCAAATCAAATATCACCTTTACCAGAAACATTTTCTTTTCCAACCTCTACCAATACAATGAACAACAAAAACTTTGGAACTTCAACTCCCGTTTCCAATGGCGGTACAAACCCGCATCCGATATTTACTTAGTATTTAATAGCAGCGACACCCAGATGATGGAACCCAACCAGAATTGGAACCTCACCTTAAAAATCAATTATTGGATCAATCTTTAGAGGCTTTCAAAAGGCATAAGCCTTAGAAGGTGTTTTATTTTCCTTGAATTTTTTTAGACCCGATTGCAACCAAGATTCGTAAGTATCTGTATCGGTGTATTGCACTGGACTATTGAGCAGTGTTCCATCGGCCGACATTAATACATAATAGGGTTGAGAAGCCGAAGCAAAATTAATACGCTGAAAGGTAGCCCATTTTTCTCCTACGGTTTTGATCGTCTTAATTCTACCATTGGGGTAATGAAAATCAAATTGTGAGCCGGTCGGGAGTTCTTTTCGATCATCTACATACAATGATATGATCACAAAATTCTCATTCAACAAACGAAATACCTCAGCTTGCGACCAAACATTCTCTTCCATTTTCCTACAATTCACACAAGCCCAGCCAGTAAAATCCAATAAGATCGGTTTGTCATTTGCCTCCGCATAAGTTCTTCCCATTTCAAAATCCTTAAAGCAATTCAGTCCCAAAGGACATTCGGAATCCGTTGGGAAAATGCTGTAAAAAACGGGCGGTGGAAATCCGCTCAAAAGGGTAAGCTGGCCCACTTGATTCTTTCCCAATCCAGGAAGTAAATAAAAAATAAAAAGCAAGACAAAAAAAGTGAAAAAACGTTGAAGCTTTGAAATTTTAGCTCCCTTTACATCATGGGGAAACCGCAACCAACCCATCAAATAGACAAATAGTAAAACGGCAATCACCAACCATAGTCCAACAAAAATCTCTCGTTTTAGAATCCCCCAATGACCTACCAAGTCAGCGTTGGACAAAAACTTTAGGGCCAACGCCAATTCCAAAAAACCCAATGTTACTTTGACTTTGGTCATCCATCCCCCAGATTTAGGTATGGATTTGAGGGCATTGGGAAACAAGGCCAACAGTCCAAAGGGTAACGCTAGGGCAAAACCAAAGCCTGCCATCCCAACGGTCAATTGAGTTGCACCTCCTTCTGCCGAAAGCGAACTGGCCAAAAGTGATCCTAAAATAGGTCCAGTACAAGAAAACGAAACAATGGCAAGGGTCAAGGCCATAAAGAAAACCCCCATCACGCCACTAGTGTTAGCCGCACTATCCGAACGATTGCCCCAACTACTGGGTAGGGTCAACTCGTAATATCCAAAAAAAGAAAAAGCAAAAAACACAAAGACCGCGAAGAAAACCAGATTCATGACTATGTTGGTCGAGAGTGTATTCAAAATTTGAGGATCGAGCGCGTCCAAAAAGTGAAAAGGCAAACTCAACAATACATAAATCAAAAGAATAAAAAAACCATAGAGTAGCGCCCTAACCACTCCCTTACGTTGATTTTCACTTTGCTTCAGAAAAAAGGAAACGGTAAGCGGAATCATGGGAAAAACACAAGGTGTCAACAAAGCAATTAAACCTCCGATAAAACCGAGTAAAAACAAATTAAACAGTGGATTATCACTTTTTTGGGCTTGATGATTTTCCAATAAATCCTTGTTTTTTAATGGCAATTGTAAGGCCGCTGATTTTTTTAAACTCTCAGCGTCAATAAACTTTTCTTCTTCCGTCCCAATCAAAGATTCATCCAAAACAAAACGAAAAGATTCATTTCTAAAAATACAAAGCTGGTCATCACAGGCTTGGTAATTGATCTCACCCCTAATTGTTCCCAGATCGGGTTCCAACAATCGAATCCTTTTACTAAAGATGGCTTCTGTATCAAACCAAGACAATTCCATTTCAAAAATGGGGTCAAAGGCCTTGATGGTCTCACTTTCCTCTGTTTTCCCTATCAATTCAAAAGCCGTCCCTAAGCCTTCGAAAACAAACTCAGTGGGCAAGGGTCCATTTTCGGGAAGGTTTTGGGAATACAAATGCCATTTGTCTTGAATAGACGCGCTAAACTGAAGGAGGTATTCCGTATCAGATATTTTTTGGTGATCCGTTGTCCATACCACAGGCTCTTGCGAATACAATCCTATTGTCCAAAAAAGCAGTAGTAAAAATCCTTTTTTAATCATCATATCGAATGAACCATTTTTTTTCAGTCCCTGCGTGGGCCAAAAATCGTTGATCGGCTCGTTTACCAATCACCCAAACAATATCCTCGCCCGAGCAAAGCAACCATTGAGATTCCTTTTCCACAAGGGAAAATTTTTCGTCTTTAAAGTATTTACTCAACTTTTTCCTCCCCTTCATTCCATTAGGATAAAAATAATCACTTTGTTTCCATTTTCTGAGTGTCAAGGGAAACTTTAACGTCGATTTGTCTAAACACAGACTTTTTGAATCTTCATTTTGTCTAATTTTTTGGACACTAAAACTGAGTTTTAAGGGAGTTTCGATAGAAGACAATACTGGATCGATGGAATATGATTCCGTCTCGGGAGACTTTACAATCACTGTCAACAAAAAACATTCCCGGTCTTTGATCAACCGGTGGGTGGGGGAAAACAATTGTTTTCCACTTTGTGATTGCATTAGCTGTTTGAGGTCGTTTAAGTTTTTAAAACCATAGGGTCCAAATAAAGCATGTAGATAATAATCCAATGAAGTTAAATTTTCTAGCGCATCAACTGATATTTTAAAGTTTCCATTTTCAGGAACAAAATGAGTGGTTTTAAAATCCTCCACCAGTTTTTCCAACAAAACTTGCGCTTGACTCAAATATTGCAGTGTTTCTTGGAACTGTACATCAAAATGCTCCTCCTTTTGTTTCCATAAAGGAATCACTTCATGACGGAGTGCATTTCGCAAATAATCCGTTTTGGCATTGGATCCATCCTCACGCCATTGAATTTTATTTTCATCTGCATACTGCAAAATTTCTTTACGGGTAAATGACAACAGGGGACGACAAATTTTCCCTCTTTGTTCAGGAATACCCAACAAACCTTTTAAACCAGTTCCCCTCATGGTATTGATCATAAAGGTTTCCAAAGCGTCATCGGCATGATGAGCAACTAAAATCTGATCATAACCCAATTCAGCAGACAGACGAACGAACCATTTGTATCGCAAATCACGAGCCGCCATCTGAATAGATACTTTTGCCCTATCAGCTTCGGCTTGAGTGTCAAAGTTTTTGATGTGAATTTCCAATCCTTTATCTACTGCCAAGGTTTGGATCCATTGTGCATCCGCATCACTTTCATTCGGTCTTAATTGGAAATTACAATGCGCCAATACAGGACGAATTCCTGCTTTTAAGCATATATCGAGCAACACGCAACTGTCCAATCCTCCACTCAAGGCCAGTAAAAATTTTTGATCTTTTAGAGTAGAAAAATTTTTCGATAAATACTTCTTGAACTTTTGCAGCATTTGCAAAATTAAGGATTTTGTTTGAGCACCTTCTTATCAAAAAGACAACATCAATTTTTTAAACATTAAAATAATCTTTTTTGATTTAATAAATTTTGTACATATTTTGTAAATAGTAATAAATAAAACCATGACAATCGCACCCTTTCAGAATTCAGAAAGTATTTGAAAAAATACTTGGATGACGTAATTGACAATTTCGAACCTTTAATCATCAATGGAGGTAAGAATACAGGAGTAGTTGTTATCTCATTAGAAGAGTACAACTCGCTTAATGCTTCGCAACACGAATTGTCCTCCCAAAAGAATGAAATTAGACTCGATACTGCCATCGAAAAACTAAAGCAAGGGAATACCCTCTCCAAAACCTTGATTCAAGATTGAACCCTATTAATCGGTAAATTAAAAACATTTGAAGCACTCCAACTCTATCGATCATTAATGTAGCAACATACCAAAGATCAATGACTAACCAATAAAATCTACATTTGTAGAAGAATCTTGGGAAGACTATTTGTATTGGCAAAAAAACAACAAGCCTTTGGTTAAAAAGATCAATTCCCTGATCAAAGACATTTCAAGAAATCCATTTACTGGACTGGGTAAACCCGAACCTTTAAGGCATCAATACAAAGGATTATGCTCACGAAGATATGATGCAGAACACCGATTGATTTATGCGATTAAAGAAAATGAAATATTAATTGTAAAGTGCAGGTTTCATTACGATTAGTATTTCGCTCATCATAAAACCTTCAAATTCATGAATATTATTTTTGATTTTGCCAAAAAAAATAAAATTCGGATATTTGCACTTCAAATGAAAGATGCAACGACATACAACATGGGAACGACTAATGTTTTTAGTCCAGTTCCGTTTCGTCCACGCCGCCCCTTGCGGGTACATTTCTATGTATGAGACTTCGGTGCGTCCAGTCTTCTTTTCCAAAGCATTTAACCTATTTTTTCAATCTAATAACACTTGTCAATAATGGAATTGATTATTGCCAATTCTAAACATATCATTTACGCCCAAGAGATCAGCACTTGTATTGGGGAATCGGCCAAAATGCGTGGTACGGGCATCGCCAGAAGAAGTCCAGAATACATCAGTAAAAAGATGGAATCTGGCAATGCCGTCATTGCTTTAGAAGATAACAAATTCGCAGGATTTTGTTACATCGAAGTCTGGGGTCATGGCAAATATGTAGCCCATTCTGGTTTGATTGTCTCCCCCGACCAACGTGGAAAAGGACTGGCCAAACAAATCAAACAAAGAGTGTTTGAACTGTCCAAAGAAAAATTTCCCAATGCCAAAATATTCGGTATCACTACTGGAAAAGCGGTCATGCGAATCAATTTTGAATTGGGATACCAACCCGTTGCTTTTTCAGAACTTACCGACGATCCCGAATTTTGGAGAGGCTGTCAAACCTGTAAGAATTATGATGTATTAACCCGAACCGAAAGAAGTATGTGTCTTTGTACAGGAATGTTGTACAATCCTAAAAAATCATAAATATAGTAAGCATTAAAATGAAAAATAAAAAATTAGTATTGGCCTACAGCGGAGGTTTAGACACCTCCTACTGCTTAATGAAGCTATCCAAAGAAGGTTATGAGGTTCACGCCATCAGTGTCAATACCGGAGGATTTGATGCCTCGGAAGTGGAGGAAATGAAAACCAAAGCATTGCAGATGGGCGCCCACACCTACAAATCCATCAATGCATTGGATTCTTTTTACGAAAAGGTGGTCAAGTATTTGGTGTTTGGTAACGTTTTAAAAAACAACACCTATCCCCTATCCGTCAGTGCAGAAAGAATTGTGCAAGCCATGGAAATCGTTACCTATGCCAACGAGATCAATGCAGATGCCATTGCACATGGAAGTACAGGTGCAGGCAATGACCAAGTACGGTTTGACTTGATCTTTGAGGTCATGGCTCCCAATATTGAAATCATTACACCCATCAGGGATCAACAACTTTCTAGGGAGGCTGAAATTGAATACCTCAAGGAAAACGGTGTTGCGCTCTCTTGGAAAAAAGCCCAATACTCTATCAATCAAGGTTTATGGGGAACCAGTGTGGGAGGAAAAGAGACCCTAACCTCTCACGACAGTCTACCCGAATCGGCCTATCCCTCCCAAGTAGAGAAACAAAGCAGTGAAAAAGTAAGTCTCCATTTCGAAAATGGTGAATTAAAAGCTATTGACGGTGTTAAGGATACCCCAGTCAATAACATCATCAAATTACAAGAGCACGCCAAAAAATTCGGAATTGGAAGAGATACCCACGTGGGAGATACCATTATTGGAATTAAAGGAAGGGTAGGTTTTGAGGCCGCGGCTCCCCTATTGATCATCAAAGCCCATCACCTACTCGAAAAACACACTTTGAGTAAATGGCAACAATTCCAGAAAGAACAAATGGGCAATTTTTATGGAATGTTACTCCATGAAGGACAATATCTAGATCCTGTCATGAGAGATTTGGAAGCCTTTTTGGCTAACAGTCAATCAACGGTCAGTGGAAAGGTATTCGTCACCCTCCATCCCTATCGATTTGAGCTCACTGGTATTGAATCCAAACACGATCTGATGAACGCCCCTTTTGGTAGTTATGGCGAAGTCAACAAAGGTTGGTCTGCCGATGATGCCAAAGGCTTTATCAAATTACTGTCCAATCAAAATAAAATTTACCAATACGTAAACAAAGAAAAATGAAGAAAGTAGGCATCATAGGAGGATCGGGTTACACAGGAGGAGAACTGATCAGGTTGGTATTGCACCATCCCGCATTAGAATTGGATTTTGTTTACAGCACCACAAGACCCGGAACTGCCCTTCACGATACACACGCAGATTTATTGGGAGCAGGGGCACCCAATTTTACAGGAGAAATTAACCCTGGAGTCGATGTGGTTTTCCTCTGTGTGGGACATGGTAAATCGGTAGGCTTTCTCGAAAAAAATCAATTTTCTGAAAAAACCGCCATCATTGACCTGAGTAACGATTTTAGATTGAAAAATGACGCACAGTTTCAGGGTTACGATTTTGTGTATGGACTTCCAGAAAACCAAAGGGAAACCATCGAAAAAACCAATGCTGTTGCCAATCCAGGCTGTTTTGCCACTGCCATTCAATTGGCCCTTTTGCCTTTGGCAAAAGCAGGGTTGATTCAAGAAGCTGTTCATGTCAACGCCACTACAGGAAGTACAGGGGCGGGTGTAGGATTAAGTCCTACGGGACATTTTAGCTGGAGAAACAACAATGTATCTTGGTACAAACCTTTTACACATCAGCATTTGGGTGAAATCGGAGAAACCTTGGGGGCTCCTAAAATTTATTTTCTTCCCCAAAGAGGAAATTTTACCCGAGGTATTTTTGCCAGTTGTTACACCTCATTTGAAGGGAAATTGGAAGAGGTAGTCGATCAATACAAGGAGTTTTACAAAACACACCCTTTCACCCATGTATCTGACAAAGAACTCACTTTGAAGCAAGTGGTCAATACCAATCACTGTGCGGTTCACTTGCATCAGTTTGAAGATCAGTTACTGATCACATCGGTGATCGACAATTTACTGAAAGGCGCGTCGGGACAGGCCATTCAAAACTTAAATCTCATCATGGGATGGGAGGAGGACTTGGGCTTACAACTCAAAGCCAGTGTATTTTAATATTTAAAAAAACGATAGAAATGAAAATAGCCATAATCGGATCAGGTAACTTAGGATTGAGTATCGCCAAAGGCTTGGTTTACAACAACACCTACACCTCGCTCTACCTCTCCAAAAGAGACCTCAATGCCATTTCGAAATGGGAGGAATACAACAATGTAAAAATCACGAAAGACAATAAGGAAGCTGTCAAAAATTCTGACATTATCATCTTTACAGTACAACCAAGACAATTTGATGGCATACTAGAGGAAATAAAAGACAGCCTAACGGATAAACATGTTCTTATTTCTGCCATTACAGGCTTCAGCATTGAACGCATGGAGAAAAAATTGGGAGGCAATTACCCCATCATCAGAAGCATGCCCAATACCGCCATTTCAGTTGGTAAATCCATGACTTGTTTGTGTTGCAATCGCACTGGAGAAAAAAGAATCGCCATTGCCGAGGCCATTTTCAACGGATTGGGAACCACGATTAAGATCGCTGAAAAACAGATGCAAGCCGCCACGGTGGTTTGCGCTAGTGGTATTGCTTTTTGGATGCGATTGATCAGAGCCACTACCCAAGGGGGTGTTCAAATGGGGTTTGATGCCGATGAGTCCATGCGAATGTCTATGTTTACGGCTTTGGGAGCCGCAAGTTTACTCATTGAGACCGACTCCCATCCCGAAACCGAAATCGACAAGGTTACCACCCCTCAAGGTTGTACCATCACTGGATTAAATGAAATGGAGCACCAAGGACTGAGTTCATCACTCATCCAAGGATTAATAGCTTCATTCGAAAAAATAAACGAAATCAAAATGCAATAATTCCCGCAAAAGGGACAGTGTTTACCCATTTAAGGAAAAAACTATGAAACTATTTGACGTTTACCCGCTCTATGAAGTCTGCCCTGTAAAGGCAAAGGATGT
>JABISF010000073.1 GCA_018699935.1 Flavobacteriaceae bacterium
CTAATTTTAATATTAAAATAATCTTTGATCCGGAGGAAGAATACGGGTCGAAAGCCTTGTTGTCCAATTTAGATCGATATAAAAAACATTATGCCTCCGATTATTTTGTGGTGATGGATGGACCGGCGCATAATTCCAACAAACCTACCCTAACTTTTGGGTGCAGGGGTATCGCTTCTTGTTCAATAACTACCTACGGAGCTAACGCACCGCAACACAGTGGGCATTATGGAAATTATGTTCCCAACCCCGTTTTTAGTTTAGCAAAACTTTTATCGAGTATGAAAGATGATCAGGGAAAGGTGTTGATTAAAGACTATTACAAAGGCATTGAATTGACCGCCGATGCTCAAAATCTTTTGGCGTCCGTTCCTTTTGATTCGATTCAATTGAACAAGGATTTAGGAATTTACACCTCCGAAGAAGTAGGAAGAAACTACCAAGAATCACTACAATATCCCTCGCTTAATGTCCGACAAATCGGAACTTCTTGGAAAGGAAAAGGGCTAAAAACGGTCATCCCAGAATATGCAACAGCCTACATTGATGTCCGACTGGTTCCGGAAACAGAGGGCCCTATTCAATTACTTAAAATCAAGAAACACTTGGTACAACAAGGCTATTTTGTAACCGACAATGAACCTAGTGTTGCGGAAAGGCAGCTTTATTCTAAGCTTGTAAAATTCACAGCTGCACACAGTGTAAATGCATTTAGAACCCATCCTGATTCCGCTTTTGGAAAAAAACTGAGCGCTGAGTTCACAGAAAAATTTAATGAAGCACCCATTGTGATCCCACTCATGGGAGGTACTGTCCCCATTGTTCCGCTAATCAATGCATTAGACGTACCCACCGTCATCATTCCTATGGTTAATATGGACAATAATCAGCATAGTGCCAATGAAAATATCAGAATCGGGAATTTAAGGCAAGGAATAGGCATTTGTTTGACCCTTTTGCAATCAAAATTTTGATCTAAAAAGTCATTGCTGCTTCGAAGGGTTTTGACTTTAGAATAAAAAAAGAAAACGAGTATTTAAAAATGGGTACGTTAAAACCAATCTAATAAATACTCGTTTATACTTGCTGTCCCTGAAAAAGGACAGCTCTTGAATTATAAATAATCTCTGACTACCCTCCGAAGTCGTCGAATCGAACATTTTCTGGGGGGACTCCAAAGTCTTCCGCCATACGTTCTATCGCCTGATTCATCATCGGTGGACCACAGAAGTAAACTTCAATATCCTCGGGAGATTCGTGTTTGGATAAATAATTATCAATCACCACTTGGTGCACAAAACCGACAAAACCGTCGCCTTCGCCATCCAAACCTTCCTTAATTTTCCAATTATCCTCTTCTAAAGGTTCAGACAAAGCAATATAGAATTTGAAGTTGGGAAAATCTTTTTCCAACGCTTTAAAATGGTCGATATAAAACAATTCTCGTTTAGAACGTCCACCATACCAAAAGGTAACTATTCTTCCCGTTTTGAGGGTTCTGAATAGTTCATACAAATGTGAACGCATGGGAGCCATTCCGGCACCACCCCCCACATACATCATTTCTGAATCGGATTCATTGATAAAGAATTCACCATAGGGTCCCGAAATAGTCACCTTGTCTCCTGCTTTTCTAGAAAAGATATAGGAAGAAGCAACTCCAGGATTGACATCCATCCAACCGTTCTTATTTCGATCCCACGGTGGTGCCGCAATACGAACGTTCAACATGATTTCCTTACCTTCCGCTGGATACGAAGCCATAGAATAGGCACGCTCAACGGTCTCTGGATTTTTCATCACCAAAGGCCATAAGTTAAACTTGTCCCATTCCAATTTAAATTTATCAGGTTCGCCGGGATGCTCAGCAGGATGTGCTGCAATATCAATGTCAGCATATTTTACTTCACACTGTGGGATTTCTATTTGAATATATCCTCCCGCCTTGTAATCCATTTCTTCTGGGATTTCGACAACGAATTCCTTTATAAAAGAAGCTACATTCCAATTGCGAACTACGGTTGCCTCCCATTTTTTAATTCCAAAAACCTCTTCCGGCACTTGGATAACCATGTCTTGTTTTACTTTCACTTGACAGCCCAAACGCCAGCCTTCGGCGATTTCTTTTCTAGAAAAATGCGGTGCTTCGGTAGGTAAAATCTCTCCACCACCTTCAAGCACTTGACATTTGCATTGGATACAGGTTCCTCCTCCACCACAGGCGGAGGGTAAAAATATTTTATTGTTTCCCAAGGTACTCAACAAAGTGCTTCCTGAAGAAACTTCAACTTTATTTTCGCTATTAATCAATAAAGAAACTGGTCCTGAGGGTAATAATTTAGCTTTTGCTCCCAATAACATTCCTACCAAAAGGAAAGTGATCGTAAGGAAAACAACAACACTAGCAACAATTACAGTAATATCCATATTTTCTATTTATAATTTAATTCCCATAAAACTCATAAATCCTAACGCCATCAATCCGGTAATGATAAAGGTAATGCCCAAACCACGCAAAGGGGCAGGAACATTGGAGTAGGTGATTTTTTCACGAATTGCGGCGATGGCCAAAATAGCCAACAACCAACCAATTCCTGAGCCTAATCCATAGACGGCGGATTCTGTTACTCCGGAAAAGTCTTTTTGCTGCATAAACAAAGACCCTCCCAAGATCGCACAGTTTACGGCGATCAACGGCAAGAAAATTCCCAATGCCCCATACAAAGCTGGTGCAAAACGTTCTACCACCATTTCCACCAATTGAACCATGGAGGCGATGACCGCAATAAACATGATAAAACTCAAAAAACTTAAGTCAATATCAGCATAGGCCTCACCCATCCAAGACAACGCTCCCGGACGCAGCAAATAGCTGTCCAACAAAAAGTTGATAGGAACCGTGATGGCCAAAACAAAGATGACCGCCAAGCCCAAACCTACTGCTGTTTTTACAGTTTTTGAAACCGCCAAATAAGAACACATCCCCAAGAAATAGGCAAAGATCATGTTCTCTATAAAGATACTTTTTACAAATAAATTCAAATAAGCTTCCATGATCGTATTAGTGTTTTTCGATTAATTTTCGGTTTCTAGAACGCTGAATCCAAATCAACACGCCCACCGTGATCAGTGCCATAGGGGACAACAACATCAGTCCGTTGTTGACATAGCCCATTTCATAAAGGGCATCCGGAATCACTTGATAACCCAACAATTTTCCAGAACCAAAAAGCTCTCTAAAAAAAGCGACGATGATCAGTATAACCGCATAACCGGCCGCATTACCAATACCATCGAGAAAAGATTTCCAAACTCCGTGTCCCAAAGCAAAAGCTTCCAAACGTCCCATCACAATACAGTTGGTAATAATCAGTCCAATAAAAATGGAAAGTTGTTTACTCACATCGTAGGCATAGGCTCTTAAAATTTGATCCACCAAAATCACCATGGCGGCCACAACCACCAATTGAACAATAATCCGAATTCGGTTGGGGATCAGATTCCGAAGCAATGAAATCAATACATTGCTGGCAGCCATAACCACCATTACGGAAACGCCCATCACGATGGCCGGTTTCAATTGAACAGTGATCGCCAAGGCAGAACAGATTCCCAATACTTGCACCGTAATGGGGTTGTTGTCGTTCATGGGATCGGACAATAGTTTTCGATTCTTTTTGGACAACAAGGGTTCTTTCTCTTTATTGACAAAAAGAACCGTTGGAGTTGTTGCAGTTTTCTTCTTTTTTTCTTCCATTGGATTATTGATTTAATGCAATTGGTTGCTCCGTTTTATTAAAATAAGGAAGGTAATGTGTCAGTCGTTCATAAATCATATCCGTAACTCCGTCACCGGTGATGGTGGCTCCAGAAATGGCATCTACTTCATGGTCTTCTTTGTCGGTATTGTTGGGATCATTATTGGTTTTGGAAACCTGAATACCGACTAAATTTCCGTAGTTGTCAAATATTTTTTCATTGACAAACCGCTCTTGAAACCACGCTTGAGTGATTTCAGCACCCAAACCGGCTGTTTCTCCAGTATGATCAAAAACGACACCTTGAATGGTGTTTTTATCGGCTTTCAGGGCGATATACCCCCAAATGGCATTCCATAATCCTGCTCCGCGCAAAGGAACCACATAATATTGAGTACCATCTACATTGGCCTCGTACAATGGGAAACGTTGTTCTGCAACAGGTTTTTTTAGCTCATTATTTAATTTTAAATCAAACGCATCAACCGAACTGTCCACACTTCCGTCGGAAGTGAGTGCAATTTCATTTTGAATATACTCTTGATATAAAGTTCCTGCTTTTTCACGATCGGTTTGAATACCAATGGTGGAAAGTATGTTTTGCATTTTTTCTTTGCGAACATTTTCAGCTTGCAAATCTTTTAAAGAACTGGCAGTAAAAGCCAATGCAGAGGCAACCACCAAAACCATAATGGTGGCAAACAAAAAGGTGTAAAGGTTACTATCTCTGTTCATATTAGGCGGTTTTGATTAGTTGTTGGGAAGCCCAACGTTTCTTTCTTTTATTAATATTGGCATTCACCACATAATGATCGATGGTGGGTGCAAAAACATTCATCAGCAAAATGGCCAACATGACGCCTTCCGGATAGGCCGGATTGAAGACCCGAATCATGATACAAAAGATTCCGACCAAGATTCCGTAAACCCATTTGCCCTTGTTGGTTTGGGCAGCAGAAACAGGATCGGTAGCCATAAAGACGATTCCAAAAGCAAATCCTCCAACAACCAAATGGTTGATCCAAGAAAAGCTCATCAATTCGTTGGCGCTCCAAAGGTTAAACAAAAAGCCCATGAGTGCACCTCCCAATATTCCTCCTGTGATGATTCGCCAGCTTCCTACGCCCGTAAAAATTAATATCAACGCGCCCACTGCCACCCAAAGGGTAGAAGTTTCAGCGATAGATCCCGGAATGGAACCCTGAAACATTTCAAAAAACGAATAATTTACATCCATTCCAGCGGCCAGTTTTCCTAAGATGGTTTCTCCCGATATTCCATCAATATTGGAAGCTTCCGAGACCCAAACCTTATTCCCAGACATATAGGTGGGATAGGCAAAAAACGCAAAAGCTCGTGCAGTGAGCGCAGGATTTAAGATATTCATCCCAGTTCCTCCGAACGCTTCCTTGGCAATCAACACGGAAAAAGCAACAGACAGCGCAACCATCCATAGGGGTATATCCACCGGCATAATCATAGGAATCAACATCCCGGTGACCAAGTAACCCTCGTTAATTTCGTGCCCTCTGTAGATTGCAAAACCAAACTCTATGCTCAACCCCACTACATAGGAAACGATAATCATAGGAACTATTTTCCAAGCACCATGAATAAAGGCGTCCCAAAAGGTGAAGGCGGCTCCCAATTGGGAAAAATGTTGGTATCCAGTATTATAAATCCCATAAAACAGGGCGGGCATCAAAGCAATGATGACAGTCACCATAACTCTTTTTAAATCCACGGCATCGCGTATGTGAGCTCCTTCTTTGGTGGTGTGATTGGGAACAAACAAAAAGGTGTCAAAAGCATTGATGGCGGGGGCAAACTTTTCCAGCTTTTGTCCTTTGTTAAAAGGGGCTCGTAATTTGTCAAACTGTTTTCTTAAAGTGCTCATAACGTATAATTTATCCTACTTCTTTTATCATTAATTCAATACCCTTACGGATGATTTCTTGCGCTTCTACTTTGGAAGTGTTGGCATAATCGATCAACCCAAAATCTTCCGGCACTATCTCATAAATGCCTAATAACTCCATCTTTTCAATATCCTCAATCATACACGCCTTAAGGAGTTGCATGGGAAAAATATCAAAAGGAAAAACTTTTTCCATCTCACCGGTCACTACCAAAGCACGCTCTTCTCCGTTCAGATTCGTCGTTACCTCATATCCTTTTCGGTTGAACAATCGCGATAAAGAGGTGTTGGATAAACTCGGAATTTTGTTGTCCACAAAGGGCAACCAACCGAACAAGCGGAAGTTGTTTCCTTCGGGGATCACACTCACCAAATTGTTGAAATAGCCCAAGTAGCCTTTGGAATGATCGGCAACCCCAGTAAATACATCCCCGTTGATGACTCGCGTGGGTTGAGTGGTGTCTAGTTGGGCATTTTCCAGATAAGGCGCGATCTCAGCACCAATAGTGGTACGGAAATATTTTGGAGACTTCACAGCACTACCCGCAATTGCGATGGTCCGCTGTGCAGAAAAAATTCCCGAGGCATAAAAGCTACCAATATTGGCAACATCTTCGGGACGAACAGTCCAAACGCGTTCTCCCATATTGAGCGGTGCTAAGTGCTGAATGTGTAAACTTACATTTCCAGCGGGATGAGGGCCATCGACCGTGTAAGAATTCATGTTTTTGATCTCCCCAAAAATCCCGGAAAAATCTTTATCCACTCCTACAAATACTTTGTCAGCGGCTAATTTGTTGAGCACATCAATTCCCTTTTGAAAATCTTCTTTTCGATTTTCAAGAATAAAGGAATAATCTACCCCCAGAGGAGCCGTCGAAACCGTGGAGACAAAAATGGCTTTGGGCTGATCGTCTGGATTCGCAATAATCCCATAGGGGCGTTGCTGGATAAACGGCCAACAACCACTTTCCAACAAAGCGGCAACGACCTCTTCGCGTGATGCCTTGTCAAGAGCGGTTAATTTGTGGGTTACTGTTTGCTTTTTATCATCGGCGAGAATCCGAATGGCTAAGATTTTCCTTTTTGGACCACGAACAATTTCTTGTAGGGTTCCACTCACCGGACTTACAAATTTGACACGATCGTTGGCTTTGTTAAAAAACACGGCTTGCCCTTTTTTTACCGCCTCCCCTTCTTTAACAAGAAGTTTGGGTGCTAAACTGAAAAAATCGTCAGGTTTAAGAGCGTATGCGGATGCTGGTTGAATTTCGGAAAAAATTTTTTCAGCGTCGCCTTTAAGATTGATTTTGGCACCTTTTCGAGTCCGAATGCCTTTTGCTATATCCATTAAAATTGATTAATTCTAAAAACCGTGCAAATTTACATATAAACCTAGTTTTTGAGAAGTAATCCAAGAAGGAAAAATACCTATTTATATTAATTCTAAATAGTTGTTTAACTTTTGCTTTTTTTAAACTAATTTGCTCATACTGAGCCGAAGCCGTACTTTTGTATTTGATGTCCTTACGATTCTTTTTTATCGGAAATCTATTGCTCCTTATGTCCGGAATCTGCTGGGCGCAAACGGGTATTGAAATTGGTGCTCCCGACTATATCAAATCCATTGTGTTTTCCGACGCTCAAGGCAATAATCAGTTTCCCATTGTTCGCCTAGGAGAAACCATTCAACTCGCTTTCGATGACTTGCAAGGAACTTCGGCAGACTACTATTATAAGATTAAACATTTTAACGCCGATTGGTCTCCTTCCCAATTGTTTTCGAATGAAGTTTTTAGTGGTTATGACGACATTCGCATAACCGATTTTCAAAACTCATTCAATACCCTGCAACCCTACACCCATTACAGCCTGAGTTTACCCAATGCTGATACTCAATTTTTAGTTTCGGGGAATTATCTTTTGGAAATTTATAATGCCGTCAACGACTTGGTTTTTTCTCGTAGATTCTGTTTGTTCGAAGACAAAGCCAGCGTGGGATTAGGCGTTTTTCGTCCGCAAAACATCGATCGGTTTACCACCCACCAATCCTTGCATTTTAGCATCACCCCCTATGGCTCGCCCTTTCGTAATCCGGAAGAGCGCATCAAAGTGGTTTTGCTGCAAAACTACCAATGGGATCAAACTATAGAAAACCTAAAACCACAGTATTACAGCGGGAATACTTTGGAATATCGTTATGAAGCTCCCGCCCAATTTGAAGGGGGCAATGAATACTTGTTTTTTGACACCAAAGACTTGCGCATCGGGACAGCCAACATCAGCTCCATCAACAGAGCCGAGGTCTATGAAACCTATCTCTATACCGATCTGAGTCGAAAGTATATGAATTACACTTTGGCCCCTGATATTAACGGTGATTTTTTGATCCGTACACTGATGGGAACTCAAGATCCGGCTGTAGAAGCCGACTACAGCTTTGTGTATTTTAGTTTGGCGGAACAATACGATTTAAAAGACTCCGAAATCTATCTCTACGGAAAGTTTAATAATTATGCCTTAACCGAGGAAAACAGGATGTACTACAACCCTTCGCTGGAACTTTTTGAAGGCGTTTTGCTTTTAAAGCAAGGATTCTACAATTATAAATATATAGTAGTGGACCAAGAAGGGCTCCAAAAAAATGCCATCAGCGGAACCCATGCTGCAACCGAAAACAGCTACACCGCCCTTGTTTATTACCGAGACAATGGTGCGCTTTATGATGCTCTGGTGGGAGTGGGGCAAGCACAATCTTTTGAATTGAGAAACTAAAGCAGTTTGTTAAAAAATGTTTTTACAAATTGTTTTTTTAACTATCTTTAAAGTTCTTTTTGAGCGTATAGATCATTATGATACAACAAATTACAAAGGGCATTAAAATTTCGGTAGAAGCGAAATTTGAAGGAAGTTTTTCCAAAGACTATGTGCTTCATCATGCTTTTGTCTATCATATCACTATTGAAAATCAAAGTAAAGACGTTGTTCAATTGCTTTCCAGACATTGGAAAATCCAAGAAACCACCAATCGCCCTCAATACGTTAATGGCGATGGAGTGGTGGGTAAAAAACCCATTGTACGCCCCGGAGAATCACACACTTACAAATCCGGATGCCTACTCACTTCCCCCATTGGCGCTATGTCGGGCACCTACATTATGATTAATTTTTCGAATACCAAAAAGTTCAGCGTAGATATTCCCACCTTCAAATTGAACGTTCCACACATCCTGAACTAGGATCGCTTGATTGTTTAATTTAATTAATACTTTTATCAAAAAAAAAAGATGAATAATAGCATTCATAATGTTCCAATTCCCGTGAACGAACCCATATTAGATTATGCCCCCGGGAGTCCGGAAAAAGCAGCAGTACTAAACGCGTACGAAAAAATGTACAACAGTACGATCGAAATTCCGTTGAAAATTGATGGAAAAGAAGTAAAAACTTCTGAAAAAGCGAGCATGGCACCCCCCCATAATCACCAACATATTTTGGGACATTATCACAAAGCGGAAGCGCAACATATTAAGGATGCTATCGCCAGTTGTTTGACCGCTCGAAAAGCGTGGAGTCAAATGCCTTGGCCGTCGCGAGCCTCTATTTTTTTAAAAGCTGCCGAACTGATTGCGGGCCCCTATCGTGCCAAAATCAACGCAGCAACCATGTTGGCGCAATCTAAAACCGTACACCAAGCAGAAATTGACGCCGCTTGTGAATTCATTGATTTTTTGCGATTTAATGTCGCCTATATGGAGGAAATATACAGCGATCAACCCCTATCCGGCGAAGGACTTTGGAATCGACTGAGCTACCGTCCTTTGGAGGGATTTGTTTATGCTGTGAGTCCTTTTAATTTCACCGCTATTGCTGGCAATCTCTGCTCCAGTGTAGCCATGATGGGCAATACGGTTTTGTGGAAACCCAGCGATCACCAAGTGTTTTCTGCAAAAATCATCATGGATGTTTTTGAAGAAGCTGGATTGCCTCCCGGGGTCATCAATATGGTGTTTGGCGATCCGGAAATGATTACCAACGAAGTACTGCAATCCGAAGATTTTGCCGGAATACACTACACTGGATCCACCACAATTTTTAAAGCTATTTGGACAAAGATTGGAGCCAACATCAACCGCTACAAAACGTATCCCCGCATAGTTGGAGAAACTGGAGGAAAAGATTTTATCCTAGCGCACCCCACAGCACATCCGCAAGCAGTTGCCACAGGCATCATTCGCGGTGCTTTTGAATTTCAAGGGCAAAAATGTTCCGCTGCATCTAGAGTTTATCTTCCCGAATCCATCGCCGATGACATCCTCGATCGGGTGATTGCCGATATGGACAGCCTAAAGATGGGATCCCCTGCCGACTTTTCCAATTTTATCACTGCTGTGATTCACAATGGTGCCTTTCAACGTTTGAAAAATGCCATTGAACAAGCTAAAAAAGATCCGCAGGTTGAAATTCTCAAAGGAGGGGGATATGACGATAGCAAAGGATATTTTATAGAACCCACTTTGGTGCGCACCACCAATCCCCATTACACCACCATGGAAACCGAATTGTTCGGTCCTTTGGTGACCGTTTATGTCTACAAAGACGAAGAATGGTCCAACACCCTTCAACTGGTGGATGGCACCTCTCCCTATGCTTTGACCGGTGCCGTGTATGCCCAAGATCGATATGCAGTGGAGGAAGCCCTCGTTGCATTGGAGGATGCGGCAGGAAATTTCTACATCAATGACAAACCCACAGGGGCTGTGGTGGGACAACAACCTTTTGGTGGCGCAAGAGCGTCGGGCACTAACGACAAAGCCGGTTCAGCAGCCAATTTGACACGATGGGTTTCCCCCCGTTTAGTCAAAGAAACTTTGGTTCCGGCAACCGATTATCGCTATCCTTTTTTGGGTTAAAGATGTAACATTTGTTGGGTTGGGTCGTCTTTCTATAGAACTTTAAAATTTGGCGTCATGAAAACACCCCTTTTTCTTCTATTGCTTTTCCCTCTGCTAATTTTTGCGCAACATCCTTCAAAATCCAAAGAACCCGAAGTCAATTTTAGGGTTCAAAAAGATTATGATGAACATGGAAATTTAATCCGCTACGATTCGTCACGGGTGGAAAAAGGCAATTCAAAAGATATCTTTTACAGCTATCATTTTCAAAAAGACAGCATTCATCCATGGAAATCTTGGACGTCCGATTCTACAAGAATCCAGAACTTTCATTTCAACCTCGACAAACTACCTCCTTTGGATTCAATGATGCTTCCTTTTAGAAATCGTTTTATTGATATGGACTCGTTAGTGAACAAACATTTGGAAAAAGGCTTTTTATTGTTTGAACAAAATGATCCCTTAAAGGAAATTGATGAGCTTTTAAACAAGCATTTTGAAAAAATGGAACGCCTTTTTGAGAGCCATCAAGAAGACTCCAAATCCAAAAAAAATAAATCGTTATAACGGCAGATAAACCACTTTTTTGGTTTCAAAAAAGGCAGGATCAAAATGCGTATTTAGCGACCACACTTGAGCTTTCGGAAAAGCTGCTAATTCTTCCGCAAGATCACCTCCTTTGAGGTATAAAATTCCATTTCTTAAGGTATTTTTATGCTGCTTTTTTATGTTTTTTTCCACCCAAGGCACAAAAACATCCATTTTTGTCACGGCTCTACTGACCACAAAATCAACTTTTGTATCTGATTTTTGAGCAGAAAGTTGTTGAGCGATAACATTTTTTAGTCCTAGAGCGTCAATTACTGCTTGTACAACTTTTATTTTTTTCCCAATGGAATCGATCAAATAAAACTTGATTTCTGGGAATAAAATGGCCAGTGGGATTCCCGGAAATCCTCCCCCAGTTCCAACGTCTAAAATTTTGGTGCCCGGCGCAAACGCAATGAATTTAGCTATCCCGAGGGAATGCAACACATGTCGCTCATAAAAAAAATCCATATCCTTACGCGAAATGACATTGATTTTTTCGTTCCAAAACTGATAGGCGTCTTCCAAATCAGCGAATAATTTTAATTGCTTACTTGTGATTTTTGGAAAATTTGTAGCAATTACATCCAAAGGCTTTTGCGTTTTCAATAAGATTGATACTTTTTTTAATTATTTTTGAACTCACAAAGTAAACTATTTAATGCAAGCAAATCAACCCTTACGTTTTTCGCGGATCGATTCCAAACAATTTTTTAAGACGCTCAACCAAAGAGTGAACAACTATTTCAAAGAAAATAAAATAGCAAAAACAGGAAACTGGAAGCTGTATGTCAAGACCTTCGTTATGTTTTCCCTCATGATCGCGCCTTATGTTTTAGTACTCACTTTAGAAATTAACTTGTGGTACAAATTTTTGTTGTGTATGTTGATGGGCGTGGGCATGGCCGGCGTGGGCATGAATGTAATGCACGACGGAAATCACGGTTCTTTTTCCAAACACCCTTGGGTGAACAAATTCATGGGAAGCAGCATCTATATCTTGGCTGGTAATGTTTTTAATTGGAAAATTCAGCACAATGTTTTGCATCACACCTATACGAACATCCACGGTCATGACGAAGACTTGGAAGCGGGACGTGTCCTTCGCTTTTCCAAACATGCCGAATGGATGCCCCATCACAAATTTCAGCATTTATATTCTGTTTTATTGTACGGTCTGCTCACGATCAATTGGGCTATTTTTACAGATTTTCAACAAATGAAACGCTATCTCAAAAGAAAATTGAGCTATGCTAACAGCAAAGATCCAGCCTTGCAATGGACCGGGCTAATCATCACAAAAATTCTATATTTTTCCGTTTGGATTGTAATTCCTATCCTTGTGATGGACATTTCTTGGTGGAAAGTTTTGATTGGTTTTGTTGTTATGCACTACACGGCCGGGCTTATTCTCAGTCTTGTTTTCCAATTGGCACATGTGATCGAAGATGCAGAAATGCCCGAAGCAGATACTTCTGGAACCATGAAAAATACATGGGCCATTCATCAGTTGTTGACCACCGTAAACTTTTCAACTAAAAATAGAATTGTAAATTGGTATACAGGAGGACTAAATCACCAGATTGAGCATCATATTTTTCCACAAATCAGTCATATTCATTACACTAAAATCAGTGCTATCGTAAAACGCACAGCAAAAGAATTTAATTTACCTTATAACGAATATAAAACCACCCGAAGTGCCCTCTTCTCGCACTTTCGCTTTTTAAAACAAATGGGGATACAACCCAGCTAATTATTTCACATGGACAAACTTTCTGCACGAATAAACAGATTGCCTGTTTCGGCTACGCTTGCGATGGCGGCAAAAGCCCGAGAGTTAAAAAATCAAGGCGTTGATGTTATTGGTTTAAGCCTTGGCGAACCCGATTTCAATACCCCTGAATTCATCAAAGATGCAGCCATCAAGGCCGTACAAGACAATTGGAATTCCTACAGCCCTGTTGATGGTTACGCCGACTTGAAAGAGGCGATTTGCAATAAATTCAAACGCGACAATGGCTTGGATTATAAGCCGTCACAAATTGTGGTTTCAACCGGAGCCAAGCAATCCATTGCCAATGTGTGTATGGTGCTATTAAATCCGGGAGACGAGGTGCTATTGCCTGCACCCTACTGGGTGAGCTATTCTGCGATTGCAACATTGGCGGAGGCCGAATCCATTATTATTCCGTCCACCATCGCGACCGATTTTAAAATTACTCCCGAGCAATTGGAAGCTGCCATCACACCAAAAACCAAGTTGGTGATGTTTAATTCTCCCAACAATCCGAGTGGCACCATCTTTACAGAGGCCGAATACAGAGCCTTGGGGAAAGTCTTGGAAAAATATCCCGATATTTTTATACTGTCAGACGAAATTTATGAGCATATCAATTACGGTACTCCCCACTTTAGTTTTGCTGCCATACCCGAGCTCTACGACCGAACAATTACAGTAAACGGAGTTGCCAAAGCCTTTGCAATGACCGGATGGCGGATTGGTTATATTGGAGCTCCCGAATGGATTGCCAAAGCGTGTAATAAAATGCAGGGACAAATCACCAGTGGTGCCAATTGTATTGCACAACGTGCCACGATTGCAGCCTTAGACGCTCCGGTGAGCAATATTCAATACATGATTGACGAATTTGCGCAACGCCGAAAAATGATCATCGAATTGCTTTCTGCGATTCCTGGGTTTAAATTAAACGAGCCTGAAGGAGCTTTCTATGTATTCCCAGATATTTCATATTATTTCGGGAAAACCTTGAACGGAAAAACCATTGAAAATGCCTCCGATTTTGCGCTCTATCTTTTGGAAGTGGCTCACGTAGCAACCGTTACGGGAGAGGCTTTTGGAAATGATGCTTGTATTCGTATTTCCTATGCTGCTTCGGTGGAGAACATCCAAGAGGCCGTAAAACGGATCGGCCAATCATTGGCATAAAAAGATTTTTCTTTTTTAAAAACAAGCAACCGCCCTCGGGCGGTTTTTTAATTTCAGGGTGTCGAAGGGACTATCCTAAAATATAAGCGTACTTTCGCGCCATAATAAAGCATATGACATTTCAAGATTTAAAACTCGAATCACCACTTCTCAAAGCCCTAGAAAAACAAGGCTACACCCAACCTACCCCCATACAAGAACAGGCCATCCCCATTTTGCTGGCAGGTCATGATTTATTGGGTGTGGCACAAACGGGAACAGGAAAAACAGCCGCTTTTGCCATTCCAATTCTGAATCATTTATTAAAAGAAAAAAATACCCCCCAAGGCAAACGTATCATTAAGGCATTAGTGGTTACTCCCACACGGGAATTAGCCATTCAAATTGCGGATAATTTTACAGCCTATGGTCAATATACGCAGTTGCGCAATACCGTTATTTTTGGAGGGGTTAAACAAGCTCAGCAAGTAACCCGCTTGAAACAGGGTGTGGATATCCTCGTGGCAACCCCGGGACGCTTGTTGGATTTAATGAACCAAGGGTATATTTCCTTTCGCGATTTAAAATACGTGGTTTTGGACGAAGCCGATCAAATGCTGGATATGGGTTTTATTCATGATGTCAAAAAGATTATTGCCAAATTACCTCCGAAAAGACAATCGCTTTTTTTCTCTGCCACCATGCCCAAAACCATTGTGGAGCTGTCCCAAAAAATGTTGGGTGCTTTTGAACGGGTCACCATTAAACCCGAACAAGCCACGGCAGAGAAAGTGGAACAAGGAGTCTATTTTGTGAGTAAAAAAAACAAGCCCAAGCTGTTAGCACACCTGCTGGAACAACGAAAAAACGACTCGGTGCTTGTGTTTTCGCGAACGAAGCATGGTGCCAATAAAATTGTAAAAACCTTGGATCAAGCCCATATCAAATCGGCAGCCATCCATGGGAACAAATCCCAAAACATGCGCCAAAAAGCCTTGGGAGCCTTTAAAGACGGATCCCTCAAAGTATTGGTAGCCACCGATATTGCCGCCCGAGGTATTGATGTGGATGAATTGGCCTTGGTGATCAATTACGATTTGCCCAATGTTTCTGAAACTTATGTCCACCGGATCGGCAGAACCGGAAGAGCCAATGCTAGTGGAATCGCACTTTCATTTTGTATGGGTGAAGAACGCCCCTATTTGAAAGATATTGAAAAACTCATCAAGCAGCAAGTTCCGCGAATGGGAGAACATCCTTTTATGGAAGGTGCCGACTTGGTGGAAGAAAAAGCGGATTCGGACACTTCAAAACCCCGTCCCAACCAACGTAATCGATCGCGAAACAACAACCGGAACAACCACCGAAATAGAAATAAATAAAACCTTTCTGAGTTTCCTACTTTATTTCTAAAAACTTTAAAACCGCTTTTCAGCGGTTTTTTTTATCTTTAATAGACCTAAATCTTTCTGCTGCCATGGAAACTATTTTAAAGTTTAATACCAATGTCTTCTGATCAAAACTTTGTTGATTTTGTAATAGAACAAATCCAAAACGCGGGAAAAATAACCGCAAAAAAAATGTTTGGTGAATACGGCATTTACGCCGATGAGAAAATTTTTGGACTTATTTGTAACAATAAACTATTTATCAAACCCACTCAAGCAGGGCGAGAATTTATTGGAAATGTAAAAGAATCACCGGCCTATCCCGGGGCCAAACCGAGCTTCCTCATCGAAGAAAAATTGGAGGATACAGAATGGCTGAGTACACTCGTTAAAATTTCAGTAAATGAATTGCCTACACCAAAACCTAAAAAGAAAAAATCTTAACCCATTCTTATTAAATCGAAGTCTACAAAAACAGGATTCAAAATTACTCTCCCTCGAAAAATTAGTCTCAACGCTGGGTTTTAACTCGATCAAAATTTGAAGCTGCTAGTTTAAACTACTTCTAGGAAAACCATGGTAACTGAAAGATTCTAAAAGCATAAAGCTATTTAAACGTCTGAAAATTTAAAAGGAATAGCTGTAAATGATTGTTACACGTCTGCAAAGCTTTTTTGCTGTTGCTCTTTTAAATATTGATAATAGAGCGCAAGAGTAGTGTTATGCCACGCAGCAACCACAAAAACACCAACCAAAAGGCATAAAATTCCAAGCAAAAACCAAGGGATAAAACGAAGATTTAAAAGGAATAATTCCATTTTATACCCATCCGTGAGTTTCCAACTTTTTTGAAGTACCGCTTGAAAAGAAAGCTCGGGATCTTCAGAAAGTATATAAAAAGACATGGAAAGTCCAACGGCAATCATAATTCCGGGAACAATCAAAAACACTAGTCCGATCAAGGTCAGCAAGGAAATGGTCGCATACATCAAAAGTACGCTAACCAAGGGCTTAAATCCATCAAACAGCTGTTCCAAACGAGGAGGGTTGCCGCGTACAAGATTTAAAAAATAAATACTCATCCCCAATTGCAGGGGACCGGCTAACAGCAGACTGAGTAGTTCGCCATAGGTGTTCAGTTCGGCAGGAATACCCACCAACAGGGCATATGTCAAACAAACCCCCACAGCTACAATCCAATGCGGTTCTAATAGCCTGCGAGCACTTCGCATCAAGCTTAATAGATCCATGTTGGGTGTTGTTTGTGGGGATTGTTTTTCAATTCAAAAAACACTTTAAGAGTTTAAAATCTTTTCTTGCTGATTGATTGATTCTTGGTGGATGGCTTTAAACACACGCAAGATAAATTCTTCCGACAAATTGCGTTCTTGACCTTCCAAAATCATACGTCCCAAAATCTCGTTCCAACGTTTGTTTTGTAGAACGGCAACATTATTTTCGCGTTTTAATTTTCCGATTTCACTAGAAACTTTCATGCGTTTCCCAAGCGTGTCCAACAAGGTTTGATCGGCTACATCAATTTGCGCCCGAAGATTGTTGAGTTCGTGTTGGTAGGCCTCCGCGTCGGTGGTTTGCTTACGCACTTTTAAATCTTTCATGATTTCCACCAAACGAGTGGGGGTTACTTGTTGTGCTGCATCACTCCAAGCATTGTCCGGATCCCAGTGGGATTCAATCATCAAACCGTCAAAGTTTAAATCCAAAGCAGCTTGCGACACATCAAAAATAAGATCGCGTTTTCCAGCAATGTGCGAGGGATCACAAATCATCGGAAGATCTGGAAATTTATTTTTTACCTCAATAGCAATCTGCCATTCGGGAATATTTCGGTATTTGGTTTTTTCATAAGTAGAAAATCCACGGTGGATCAATCCTAGTTTTTTGATGTTTGCGGTATACAAACGCTCCACACCGCCCAACCACAAAGCCAAGTCAGGGTTGACAGGATTTTTTACCAATACAATTTTGTCTGTTCCTTCCAAAGCATCGGCAATTTCTTGCATGATGAATGGACTTACGGTAGAACGCGCCCCAATCCAAAGGATATCGACATCGTGCTCCAAAGCCAATTTCACGTGGTCTTTATTGGCCACTTCTGTTGCCGTCAACAATCCCGTTTCTTCTTTTACTTTTTTCAACCAACCCAATCCAATGGCACCCACGCCTTCAAACATTCCGGGTCGGGTTCTAGGTTTCCAAATTCCAGCACGATAGACAGTCACATCGGTGTTTTTTAGCTCGTGTGCAATTTTTAAAACTTGTTCTTCGGTTTCTGCACTACAAGGCCCCCCAATCACAAGAGGATGATCTAATCCAAAATCGGTCAGCCATTGGCGCATTTCTTTCTTATTTTCCATGATTAATTATTGATTGATTCGTAATATTATTTTGATTGATTCCTGCCAAGATTTTTTTGATGGCATTGGTTTTTTTCATTTGTTCAAACAAGCCTTTAAAATCGTCTTGTTCCAATTGTTGTTTGAAGGTTTCCAGATTGGTAATATACTCTTTCAACACCTCCAGCACATTGTTTTTATTTTGTTTAAAAATGGGAGTCCACATGGCCGGAGAACTTTTTGCCAAACGAACCGTGGAGGCAAATCCACTTCCTGCCATCTCAAAAATAGCGCGTTCATCTTCTTCTTTTTCCATCACGGTTTTACCTAACATAAAAGAAGAAATGTGCGACAAATGAGAAACATAGGCAATGTGTTTGTCGTGCGCTTCGGGATCCATTTCGTTGACATTCATATTCATGTTCCGAAACCACTGTACTGCCCATTCCAACAAATCAGGACGGGTTTTGGAAGTTTCACACAAAATTTGAGATTGCTCCACAAACAAATCAGGAAAGGCCGCTTTAGGTCCTGAAAACTCTGTTCCTGCGATGGGATGGGTGGCTAAAAACTGATTTCTTCGGGGGTGCAGTGCTACGGTTTTGCAAATGGCCACCTTGGTAGAGCCCACGTCCATCAACAAGGCATTGTTGTGCATCTGATCCAGCAGTGCCAACACCTGCTCCAACGCTGCATCTACTGGAATCGCCAAAATGATGACATCCATGGTCGCTACGGCATTTGGATGTAAGGTTTCGGAGACGATTCCTAAACTTAGGGCTTCCTCCAAATGATTGGGTTGGTGATCGAATCCATACAGCACACAATCTGGGGTGAATTTTTTTGCAGCCAATGCAAAAGACCCTCCAATTAATCCCAAACCAATGACTCCTATATTCATGATTCAAAACGTTTTATGGCTGTTTCAATAGTAGCTTCCGGCACACATAATGAAAAGCGAATATATCCCTCTCCTTGACTTCCAAAGATGGTTCCCGGTGTGATAAAAATATGTTTTTCGTAGAGTAGTTGATCGATAAAAGTTTCCGAATCCACGACGCCTTGCGGTAGTTTTGCCCAGACAAAAAGGCCTACGCTATTGGGGTCGTAAACAGCTCCCATACGATTTGCCAAAACCTCGACCAAACGTCTTCTTTTTTGGTAGATGAGATTCAACCCTTCAAACCAATCGTGATCGGCTTTCAGTGCTGCAATCGCCCCTTGTTGAATGCCATAAAACATTCCGGAATCCATATTGCTTTTTACTTTCAATACCGCCTGAAGGGGGGTTGCGTTTCCGCATAACATACCCACACGCCAGCCGGCCATATTGAAGGATTTGCTCAAGGAATTCAATTCGATGGCAACCTCCATAGCCCCGGGTCGGGATAAAATACTTTGCGGTTTTTGGGTTAACACAAAACTGTACGGATTGTCGTTGACCAATAAAATATTTCGGGCTTTGGCCAAAGCGATCAGTCGATCAAAGGTATCCACGTTTACATCGGTGCCGGTGGGCATATGGGGATAATTCAACCACATGAGTTTGACGCGCGAAGTATCCAAAGCTTCCAATGCCTCAAAATCGGGTTGCCACTGTTGATCAGCGGTTAAATTATAGTAGACCGGTTCGGCTTCTACCAACCGGGTCACAGAGGCATAAGTGGGATATCCCGGATTCGGAAGCAGCACTTGATCTCCGGGATTTAGAAAAGCCATAGAAATATGCATAATCCCCTCTTTGGAACCCATCAGCGGTAGGATTTCGGTGTTGGAATCCAAACCAACTACATAATATTTTTTGTAGAAATTGGCAATGGCAGCCCGCAATTCGGGAAGTCCTTGATAGCCTTGATACATGTGCGCCTTGGGCTGATGCAGGGATTGTTCCAAGGCTTTTATTACTTCCGGATGGGGTGCCAAGTCGGGGCTGCCCACTCCCATATTGATGATGGGATGCCCTTGCTGTATGAGTTGGGCTACCTCTCTCAATTTTCGAGAAAAGTAATACTCTTGTACACTCGCCAAACGCTTTGCTGTTGCTGTCATCGGATATGCTGGGCGTATTCTCCCAAAATTTTGAATTTAGAAGCCATGATGGCGATCAGTTTACGAGCCTTGTCATAATGTTCAAATTGCTCGAAGGTGACATCCACAAAAAAGGCATATTTCCCGGGAGTTTCTATCACGGGTAGGGATTGAATTTTGGTCAGATTCAACTGGCAATCGCTCATCACGTTTAAAACGGCTGCCAAACTTCCCCTTTGATGGTCGAGGATAAATTTTAAAGCCGCTTTATTTATTTTTTCTTGAGGCACTTGTTCTCCCTTTTTTTGGATAATCACAAAACGGGTGACATTGTTTTGAATGGTTTGAATGGAAGGCGCCAAAATGGTAAGTCCAAATAATGCGGCGGCCTCTTTACTGGCAATGGCGGCAATCCCTTTGCATTGATCGGCGGCAATACGACGGGCTTCATCGGCCGTGTCTTCTGCCTCTACCAAACGGATGTGAGGAAAAGATTGGAAAAAAGTTTTGCACTGCAACAGTGCCATGGCGTGAGAATGTACTTCCTTGATGTCTGCCATTGTTTGTCCGGGCAAAGCCATCACATTGTGATGAATACGCAAACCGTATTCCCCAACAATTTGTAAATCGTTTTGATCGATAAGGGCGTAATTGGGAATGATGGATCCAGCAATCGAATTTTCTATGGCCATCACCGCTTGATCCGCAGTCCCGTCCAAAAGTGCAGCAACGGTGGCGTCAAAGGTTTCGCACTCCACCAAAGACAAGCGCTCTCCAAAGTAGTGTTGCGCTACCACATGGTGAAAAGAACCTCGGATTCCTTGTATTGCTACTGCTGTTTTTGTTTCCATTATATTCAAAAAAAAAGTCCCGATAAATCAGGACTTTATATTTTATATATTTTTTCAAATACTACAAAGTCCTTCCTGCTTCTGGATAGAAGTAATAAAAGTTGTTGTAGTAAAAGAAAGATGTTTTCATTTTTATTAAAATCCAAGCAAAAGTAGTATAGCTTTTTTCAAAAACAAACTTTTAATGATTTTTTTTTAAACTTGATTCGAAATATTGACCCACATCTTATGAAAAAAATCCTGCTTTTTTGGTTTACTGCAAATCTATTATGCGCTCAAGATTCTCCCTTTAATCAAGGTGCAATACGTCAAGTCAACTATTTTGAATCCATTCCATTTGAGTTTATTGAGCAAAAAATAATCATCCCTGTTTCTATAGCAGGAGTCACGTATCGTTTTATGGTGGATACAGGTGCTCCCAATTTTATTTCTCAAAAAATATTTAATAAAATCAAGCCCGAAGTCGTTGATGAAATACTTATGTCTGATGCCAATAATATCGAAATCAAGACTCCCTTGGCAGAAATTGAAGAGTTAAAAATAGGCTCTCTCATTTTCAACAATAGTCCTGTTTTGATTGATGAGAATGATGAGAATATATTTTTTAAATGTTGGAAGTTGGATGGTATCATTGGAAGTAACCTCTTGAGAAATTCAATCGTTCAAATCAATTTGGAGGAAAAATTGCTCTACCTCACCGATCGTATTGACCGTCTTGATTTAAATCATCTAAGGCCCTCCAAAATGATCACTGATTTTGACCGACAAAGCACCCCTTTTGCTTGGATTGATATGCAAGAAGGAAAAGGAAAGCATGAGGACTTTGTGATGCTGGATACCGGCATGCATGGGATTTATGATTTGTCCCAATACAGTTATCAACGAATGAAAGAAAAAGAGCCTTTTCCAGTGCTGGGAATAGCACAAGGAGCTGGTATAATTGGTTCTCATGGAGATGCTGAATTCTCTCAACAATTTAGGGTGCAATTGCCTTTTATTCAATTCAATAATTTTATTTTAACCAATGTTGTCAGCATTACAACAGTTTCCAACTACTCCAGAATGGGGGCGGGAATTTTGAAATATGGAACACTAACGCTTGATTATATTAATGACACCTTTTATTTCGATCCGAAAATAGAAGGTGTTGACCTTGAACATCCATTAATCGGTTTTTCCACCACCTTGAGCGACAATAAAATCGTGATTGGATTTGTGTGGGATGATTCTTTAAAAGATAAAATTCAATACGGAGATGAAATCCTTCAGATTGACAATCTAAGTTATTCAGGCATCCCTTTATGCGATCTCATTATAGACGACAAAGAAACTTGGCATGAAAACAAAGAAGCTATTTTTGTTAAAGTTAGATCGACTTCGGGAGAAATCATTTCCTTCCACCATCAAAAAAGATGTCCTTGAACCCCAGATGCACTTGTAATTGTTTTTTTATGACAATAATCAATCACCAACTGTTCTTGTAGCACTCTCATCTATATTTCAAAAAAAGAACTGGGAATATGATCTTAAATAGGGTCTGCTGATTTTCTAAGCTATTAAATTTATAATTTGAATATCAATATATTACATAATAATTTCTTGCGAATGACAAAAAGTAGAAATGTAAAAAGTAATTAGTAAGACTATATTTTGTTTCCAAAAAATCATTTTTTAGGTATTTAATTAGGATAAAATAACCGGCTCAGCTTATGTGGTTCAGCATTGGAGAACTTTATGACCACTATTACACAGAAATGATATGGGTGTTCATTCTTCACAACAAGCCTTTTTCCATGGCTATTTTAATGATTCCCACAGAATTTTTTGCACCCAGTTTGCTCATGATGTTCATGCGGTGGGTCTCCACCGTTTTAGGACTGATAAACAGTTTTTCCGAAATCTCCTGAGTTGTCAATTCTTCTGATATGGCTATTAAAACATCCTGTTCTCTTCGGGTTAAATTATGATTTAATCGGGTTTTATTGGATGCATTGTACATTTTGTCAAGCAAACGCTTGTGAAGATCTTTTTGCAGATACAACTCCCCCGAAAGTACGGTTGAAATAGATGTAAGCAATTCCAATTTATCTGTGTTTTTCAGTAAATACCCTCTTGCTCCGTTTTTTATCATCCCCTCCACAAACGAAAAATCCTCAATATTGGTAAGTCCGATAATCAATAAATCTGGGGATACTTTTTGTAATTTTTTACATAAATCTATACCGCTCATATCCGGTAAATTAATATCCAACAGCAAAACATCTGGGAGGTGTTTAGAAATATTAGCAAGTGTTTCCGAAGCATTTTTATAGGTTGCCACAACATCAATATCTGCTGTATTTTCCAACATCATGACAATGCCTTGCAATATCATTTCATGGTCATCTGTTACTGCTATTTTGGTTACCATATTTAGTTATTTTTTGTCGATATTTATTGTGTAGGATGTTCCCTTTTCATTTGAAATAAAATCTATATCGGCATTTAGATAATCTGCTCTTGACTGCACATTACTTAATCCTATACCATCACTTTCAACATTGTTCTTGTCAAAGCCCTTACCGTTATCTTCAACCGTTATTTGAATAGTGTTATCCCTAGAACTTATTTGCACATCTATTTCTGAGGCTTCGGCATGACTGATGGCATTTGCAACCAATTCCTGTATAATTCTAAAGACATTCGCTTCTGTCTTTTTGGGCAAATCTATTTTATCTCCCAAAAATTGAAATGTTATGGCAGTTTCCGGAGTAACATCATTTAGGCGGGCACAATGTTCTCGGGTTGCTTCAATCAGGTCAAAGCTTTCTAATGAAGGGGGAATTAAATTGTGTGAAATTGCCCTAACCTGCTGGCAAGAATCATCGATCATCGTAATTGCCTCATCAATTATGCTGTTATTCATTTCCAGCAACGAGGACAACTTGTATTTAATTACCGCTAAATCGCCGTTTACACCGTCATGCAAATCTTTGGCAATTCGCATTCGCTCTTTTTCCTCACCTTCTATCAATGATTCCAAAGTTTGTATTTGAAATTCTCTTTTTAATGTAAGGAGTTCCTGATTTTTTCGTTCCTGACGTTGTTTAAACAAAAACACCAATAAAAGGCTTACTGCTGATAAAAAACCGATAGCACCCAACAAATAATTGGTTTGGGTTTTCTTTTCTTGAATTTCGGCTTCTTGTTCGTTTAAGGCCAATTGTTGGGCGGCAATTTCTTTGTCCTTTTTTGCGGTTTCAAATTGTTGCTGAAGTCTGTTTACCGATTTCATTTTTTCTTCGTCGAATATACTGTCTTTATATGCTACATAGGTTTGATGGAAATTCAAGGCCTTTTTATAGTTAGATTTTTTTTCATTAACTCGATATAATTCCAAATACAAATCTCTAGCGGATTGTTTGTTCTGAGTTCGCAACTTCAATCCTTCTTTTAAATACGCTTCGCTTTTAACTAAGTTTCCTAGCGCATTATGGGTTTCACCCAAGCTGGAAAGTGTCATGATTAATTCTGCTTCAAAATCATTCTCTTTTTGAATTTGATAAGCTTTTTCAAGAAGTGGTAACGCCTTGTTATATTCTTTTTCCTCATTGTACGTAATTGCCTTGTTAAGATTTGTTATTGAGACTCCATAACCATTTTCATTCTCTTTGTAAATTTGTAATGCTTTATCAAAATATTGTCTTGCTTTATCGAAATCTCTCCGTTCTTTATAAGGTGAACCTAAGCTATTATAGACATCCGCCAAATCAACTCCATCAACTGAATTGTCCTCATAAATTTTAATGGTTTCTTTAAGCGTATTTATGGCATCGTCATATTTTTCAAGATCAGTGTATACGATACCAATACTATTAGAAACATTTCCAAGCATATGCCAATTCTTGGTATTCTCAGCCGAATTATACGCTTTATAAAACTCTTTTAACCCAAGGCTGTAATCGCCCATTTTTGAATAAATAACACCTTTTTCAAAATGCGAAAAAATTAAATTAGCAGTATCTTTTACCGATTCAACATACTCCTGATAAGCATTTATATTTTTTATTGCTTTTTTATACTCTCCTGAAATACGATACAGCACCGAATACTGAAAATGGCTCAATGCTACTTTCCTAGGAAGGTTTAAATTTTCATATAAAGTCATGGCAGAATCCATATGTATAAATGCAGATGGCAAATCACTTTGTTTTAACACCCAACCTAATTCGTAATGTGCATTTGCTTTAATTGTATCGTTTGAAGATATTTTTACAACTGTCAATAAACTGTCGATTACTGAATTTTGCTGCGCGCACAAAAAAGTAGTTGCAAAAAATATATAGAGTAAAATGACTACTTTTTTCAAAATCAATTTATGTTTATTCATTATTGAAACAAAAAAATTATGCTCAGGGATTTTCAATTACACAAATCACTTCCCCCAATGACCCATTTATCACCATTTATATAATAAGCCCCATCTTCTGTATAGCGCTCAATGGGCATATAATTGACTTCGCCGGCATTGGACACCAAACGTATAACCATATAATCCCTAATGATCATTAAACTCCACAAACCTACTCCTTCACTATTGCTTGAAGAAACTTCACCGTCAAAAGCTCCACCTCCTCCACTCAACTCTGAATGCCCATCAAAAGCATATTGACCGTTTGAGCAAAAATTAATAGTTACCTTACTACTAGACCCAACACTTACGGTATTGTTATAATCTGAGGTATAATACGAATTGTATTTTATCAATTTCCGTCCTTTGAACATTTGGGCTTTCGATTGTGCCAACTTGCTCATGAAAGGACGATAGGTTATGGATTTTGAAATTTCCACAGCCAAATCCTGATAACGATCCTCAAAGCTTTGCGCCGGCACCAAAACAAGGGTCATTACGCCACCGCCACCTATTTCCCAAAGCGTACTTGTAGATACTACAGCCACCAATATAACTTCCTGACCGTTGTTATATACCCCTTGGTACAAGGCAATATAATCTCCATTTTCCAGTTGCATGATATCTGTAGCCAAAGCGGCTTGCATATCTTCCTCCTGAATACTTTCTTGCATATTTTGTAAAATAACCCCTTCGTTTGACCAGCCGTGTTCAATCAACATGATTGCAGCTTGTTCATTGGTATTTGTCAATAAAACCTGACCGTAATTTTCCTCCGCTACCTGCCACCCGGCAGGGAGTTTAGCAGCAATTGCTATTCCTTCAAATTTTGTTTGTGCAACTGCTGTTAGGCTAAAGAGTACAAATAAGAATTTCATTTTTTGGGGTTTTAATGCACCGCATTAAAGGTACGATTTAACTTTCAATTGTGTCTGCAAGCTACATTTTGCGTTAGCAAAAAAACTAAGGGTTTTCACTGAATTTTATAAATCAGGGAATAGACTGATTTATTGATGAACTGTCTTATATACCTTGCAAGAAAAAGTGGAAGTCCCTCTAAAAAAACAACCCAGCCCCCTATCAAGGGGGAGGTGAGGCTCCTCAAAAAAAACAACCCTCCCCCCTATCAAGGGGGGCTAGGGGGGTGTAAAAACCCTAAAGATGAATCAAACGTTCGTAATTCTTAACACTTTCATTAAAGTCCAGTTCTAAATCAACCCCCTCTAAATAAAATATGTTCCCTGAGAAGTGAATTACTTATCCTTGGATTTATAAAAATCCCCAAACACCAACTCTTTTGGAAATAAAGTATATTTAAACTTTAATTTAAAATAAAAGGCTTGCTGCTTCCCTTTTTAATTGTAGTGTCTACCGTTTTTTTTATTCGATTCATCGAGCAAAAGCAGCATCCTTGGTTGATTGCTTTTTTTAATTGGGTTCCCGCAATTTTATTGGCCTATATCGTGCCGGCAGGACTTGCTGGAGTGCTTCAAAAAGACTTTTCATCCTCCGAAATTCACACGCTAAGCAAAGCCCTTTTTATTCCCTTAGCCATTGTGGCTGTAATGAGCAGTTTGTCGCTCCCCCAGCTGAAATCCATTGGTTGGAAACCCATTTTGGTCTTTCTCTCGGGTTCTTTTTGGATTGCTGTTTTTCCGATTGGTTTGTTATTCATTTTTAAAAAAAGTGCCTTTGTTCAAGATTTTATTATACAACAAGAATTTTGGAAAGGCATTCCACCGGTGGTGGGTAGTTGGATTGGAGGTAGTACGAGTCAGCTCGTTTTAAAAGAATTAGTCGCTTGTTCGGAAGCAGTTTTTTTAACCATCCTTGTGTTGGACAATATTTTAGTCAACCTTTGGACGATTTTTATGTTCCAAAGCATCAAAAAAAGTAATTTTTTAAATCGTTTACTTCGAATTGACGGACGCTCACCCCTTGAAGCTGTGCATACGGACAAAGAAAACAAAATGAATCCTTTGTTGAGTTTTATTATCCTTCTTGGAGCGGTGGTTGGGGCACACTTTTTTATTCCTTCTTTTGTTGCCAAAATTATTTGCTTGTCCTTTGTAGGTATCGCACTGAGTAATTTGATCAAAAATTGGAATTTTGGTTTTGTACATAAACTGGGTGGGGTGTTAATCCTCATCGTCATGGCGGTATTGGGACTAAAACTAAAATTTAGCCTCCTCCAATTTGATTATCTATTTATGGGCTTTTTAGTCCTTTGGCTGGTCAGTCATTTTGTAATCATGTTGGGGGTTGCCAAACTCTTAAATGTCAATACGGCTTGGGTTCCTATTTCCAGCATGGCCAATGTGGGGGGCATTGCCACGGCACCCGCCGTTACGGCTGCCTATGAAGAAAAATGGATGCCACATGCCATCATTTTAGCGGTTTTGAGCATGGCTACGGGAACTTTTTGGGGGATGCTAACCATTTCCCTTTTTAAAATTTTTGTTTTATAACCTTCTCTTTTTTCTATGAACAAACAACACTATTCGTATTTATTAATGCTCAATTTGGGGATGTTGTTTGTGAGTACCTCTGGGGCTTTGGGACGCTATATCGCCCTCCCTCCTCCTTTGGTCATTTGGTGCAGAGCCCTCATTGCCTTTGTTGTTTTAGGCATTTATTGTTATTGGAAAAAAGAGCAATTCCTAAATGCCTTTAATAAAAATCGAACCACTATTTTCCTCAGTGGGAGTTTGCTGACTTTTCATTGGGTCACCTATTTTTTTGCCTTGCAATGGAGTAATGTCGCCATAGGAATGCTCTCCATGTTTACCTATCCTGTGATGACTGTTTTTTTAGAACCCTTGTTTTTTAAATCTAAATTAGAACCTATTCACCTCCTCTTGGGACTCCTCATTCTTCTTGGGGTGTTTTTTCTGGTTCCAAATTTTAATTTCAACAGCAATACTACTCAAGGGATGCTGATCGGCTTGGTATCAGCCTTGACCTATGCGCTGCGGAATATCATTCTTAAAAAAAGAATGGTCAATACCAACGGTTCTTTGATGATGTGGTTTCAAATGGGAATGACCATAGTGCTGCTATCTCCCGTAATGCTCCTCTATTCCTTTGAAACGGTTCCTCAACAACTCCCCTATATTTTTATTTTGGGGGTGGTCACAACAGCACTTGGACATACCCTTTTTTTAAACAGCTTTAAACATTTTACGATCGGAACAGCCAGTATCATCAGTAGTATTCAACCTATTTTTGGGATTCTCATTGCGATGGTATTTTTAGGAGAAATTCCGCATTACAAAAGTCTGATTGGAGGAAGTATTATTTTACTCACCGTAATTATCGAAAGTTTACGTTCTAAAAATCGTTAAACAATGGAAACCCTTATCTTTAAATAAAAAAACAATGCATCTTCAAAATGTCTCCAAAAGTTACGGTTCCTTTCCCGCTTTACAGGGGGTTTCGCTACGCCTAAAAAAAGGGGAAGTTGTAGGGCTGTTGGGACCCAACGGAGCCGGGAAATCCACTTTGATGAAAATCTTGACGGGCTATTATCAAAATTGGGAAGGTGAAATTCATTTCGAGGGAAAAGATTTGCGAAAAGCATTGCCCGAAATTCAGAGACAAATTGGCTATTTGCCCGAAAACAATCCTTTGTATTTGGAAATGTATGTCAAAGAATATCTAAAATTTGTTGCCGACCTCTACCAACTGCCGCAAGCACCCATAGCGGAAGTATTGAAAAAAACTGGTTTGGATACCCATGCCACGCAAATCATTCGAACGCTTTCCAAAGGCTATCGCCAACGTCTGGGATTGGCTGCTGCACTTTTGCACAATCCGAAATGGATCATCTTGGATGAGCCCACTACCGGACTGGACCCCAATCAATTGGTTGAAATCAGAAAACTTATTCGTACGTTGGGAAAAGAAAAAACCGTTTTGCTTTCCACCCATATTTTACAAGAAGTCAGTGCGCTTTGCGATCGGGTGATTATCATTCACAAAGGCCGTATTGTATTGGACGAACCCATGGAAAAACTCACGGCCAACCAAGCGTCCATCATACAAGTAAGCTTTGACTATCGGGTTGAGACGGTGGCACTACAGCAATTGAAAAACATCCATAAGGTGGTCAATACCCACGATTTTGATTATGAATTGTATGTGGAAGGCAACGAAGACCAACGTCCTGCAGTGTTTGATTTTGCCCATGATAATGGACTAAAAATCTTAAACCTACAACTTAAAAATCAAGGGCTGGAAGAAGTGTTTAAGAAGTTGACACGTTAAAAAATCCGCTCTGCAATTTGTTTAATATTATCGGCTTTCCCCATAGAATAGTAATGTAAAAAAGGAACATTTGCAGCTTTAAGTTCCTTACTCTGTTCAATACACCACTCCACCCCTACTTGGCGAACGGCCTTATTGTCTTTGCATTTAATCACCTCTTTGATTAAAGCTTCGGGCAAATCCACATGAAAACGGTGCGGAATCATATTGAGTTGTTTGAGTGTCGAAAGGGGTTTAAGTCCCGGAATAATGGGGACGGTGATTCCTTCTGCACGGGCTTTGGCGACATAATCAAAGTATTTTTGGTTGTCAAAAAACATTTGTGTAACGACATAGTCGGCTCCGGATTTTATTTTTTTCTTTAAAAAGTGAATATCGCTCTCCAAGCTGGGGGCTTCCATATGTTTTTCAGGATAGCCCGCCACCCCGATACAAAAATTTGTAGCATGGGAATTTAAAAGGTCGCTATCCAAATAGATTCCGTTATTGAGATGCGCCACTTGTTCCACCAACTCATTAGCATAGGAATGACCGTCCTCGCTGGGCGTAAAATAATTTTCGGTCTTAATGGCGTCTCCACGAAGGGCAACTACATTGTCGATTTCCAAAAAATCCAAATCGATCAAAAAATTCTCGGTATCTTCTTTACTAAATCCACCGCAAAGAATATGTGGAATGGCATCTACACCATATTTACTCTGTATAGCGGCGCAAATTCCAACCGTACCGGGTCGTTTGCGAATGATCTTTTTTTCCAAAAGCCCCCCTTTAACTTCCTTGTACACATGTTCCTCTCGGTGATAAGTAACATCTATAAAGGGTGGCTCAAATTCCATCAGCGTATCTATGGCTTCAAATAAATCTTTGATGTTTTGTCCTTTTAAAGGAGGAAGAATTTCAAAGGTAAACTGCGTAGCTCCTTTGGCATTGGCAATATGTTCTGTAACTTTCATATTTAGCTATCTACAAGATTAGGATTCAGCCACTTTCGGGCTTCCTCGAGGGGAATATTTCGGCGTTTGCTGTACGCCTCCAATTGATCTTCTTTAATTTTTCCAAGGCCAAAATAACGTGCCTCGGGATGTGCAAAATAGTAGCCTGAAACAGCGGCTGCCGGCCACATGGCCAAACTCTCTGTCAGCTGTACTCCGATGGTCTCTTCTACTTGCAAAAGCTCCCACAGGGTTCGTTTTTCTAGGTGGTCGGGACAGGCCGGATAGCCCGGGGCTGGACGAATCCCTTTGTAGGATTCTTGTATCAATTCATCGGTGGACAAAGATTCCTGAGGCGCATAACCCCAATACTCGGTGCGCACTTTTAAATGCAAATATTCCGCAAATGCTTCTGCCAATCGATCGGCCAAGGCTTTGACCATGATGGAACTATAATCGTCATTTGCTTTTTCAAAAGCGTTGGCTTTTTCTGCGGTTCCAAATCCGGTACTCACACAAAATGCCCCCATATAATCCGCTTTGCCACTACTTTTGGGCGCAATAAAATCAGCCAGTGCCATATTGGGCTGCCCTTTGCTTTTTTTAAGTTGTTGTCTTAAGGTCAACCAACGGGCGCAAACTTCCTTCTTTTGGTGATCTTTATAAATTTCAATATCGTCGCCCACTGCATTGGCAGGAAAAATTCCAAAACGGGCTTTGGCCTGGAGCCATTTTTCAGCAATAATGGAGTGAAGCATCGCTTGAGCATCGGAAAACAAAACGGTAGCTTGTTCTCCCAACACAGCATCTTTTAGGATCTCGGGATATTTTCCATGCAAATCCCAAGAGCGAAAAAAGGGCGTCCAATCAATATAAGGAACCAATTCGGCAAGTGGAAAATCTTCCAAAGTATGGGCGCCTAATTGTTGCGGAACCACGCTTTCAAAATCGTCCCACGCAATGGGGAACGGATTTTGGCGCGCTGCTTCATAGGACAAGTATTCTTTGGCAGTCGTACGGGCTAAAAATTTTTCCTTAAACAGTTCGTATTCTTCTCTGATTTTGAGCGTATAGGCCGCTTTGTTTTCTTCTTGCAATAAATTGCTCACAACGCCCACGGCTCGCGATGCATCATTAACATGAATGACCGGAGCTTTGGAAACCGGTGCAATTTTGACGGCAGTATGCGCCTTGGAGGTTGTGGCTCCCCCAATCAAAACCGGGATGTTTATATTTTGTCGATCCAATTCTTTTGCCAGATATACCATCTCGTCCAAAGAAGGGGTAATCAAACCCGAAAGTCCAATCACATCGACTTGTTCTTCAAGAGCACGTTGGATGATGAGTTCCGGCGGCACCATCACCCCTAAATCCACTATTTCGTAATTGTTACATGCCAATACCACGCTGACAATATTTTTCCCGATATCGTGCACATCGCCTTTTACCGTTGCCATCAATATTTTTCCGGCATATTGTGCCCCTTGATTTTTTTCTGCTTCTATAAAAGGTTGCAAATAGGCAACGGCTTTTTTCATCACCCGTGCCGATTTCACCACCTGGGGCAAAAACATTTTTCCTTCCCCAAACAAATCTCCCACGACGTTCATTCCGTCCATCAAAGGTCCTTCAATCACTTCTATGGGGCGATTGGCAATCAAACGTGCCTCTTCGGTATCCGCTTCAATAAAAGCATCTATACCCTTGATCAAGGCGTGCGTTATCCTGCTTTTTAAATCTTCTTTTCGCCAAGCATCATCTTGTTTCTTCCCTTCTTTTTTTTGGGAAATCACATTTTCAGCAAAATCCAGCAAGCGCTCTGTGGCATCTGCTCTGCGGTCCAACAACACATCTTCTACCCGCTCCATCAAATCTTTGGGCACTTCGTCATAAACCTCCAAAAGCGTAGGATTAACGATTCCCATATTCATTCCATGCTGGATGGCGTGGTATAAAAAAGAGGCGTGCATGGCTTCCCGCACGGTATTATTTCCTCGGAAAGAAAAAGAAACGTTACTGACTCCCCCACTCACACTGGCGTGGGGCAGATTTTCCCGGATCCATTGGGTCGCTTCAAAAAAGTCCAACGCATTCCGGCGATGTTCCTCCATCCCAGTGGCTACTGGAAAAATATTGGGATCAAATATGATGTCTTCAGGAGCAAAATGAACTTGCTCAACCAATATCGCATAAGAGCGTGCACAAATTTCAATGCGGCGTTCCAAAGAGTCGGCTTGACCTGCTTCATCAAAAGCCATAACAATGACTGCCGCTCCGTATTTTTTGATAGTGGTGGCTTGATGAATAAAATTGGCTTCCCCCTCTTTTAAACTGATGGAGTTAACCACCGCTTTGCCTTGTACCACTTTTAATCCCGCTTCAATAATTTCCCATTTGGAACTATCGATCATTACTGGGACTTTGGCAATATCAGGTTCGGCAGCAATTAAATTCAAGAAATGGGTCATTGCTTGCACTCCATCAATCATCCCTTCATCCATGTTGACATCGATGATTTGAGCACCCCCAATCACTTGGTCTCTCGCAATTTCCACTGCTTCATCAAAATTATTTTGTTGAATCAATCGAAGAAATTTTCGAGAACCGGTCACATTGGTGCGCTCCCCCACATTCACAAAGTTGGTTTGTGCGGTGATGATAAGGGGTTCTAATCCAGAAAGTTGAAGGGGTTTTCGAGCTTTAGACATATTCAGTAATTTGAGGAATTCGAGGAGGCATCCCTTTGGCCACCGCTGCAATGAGACGAATATGTTCTGGGGTTGTTCCGCAACAGCCCCCAATGATGTTTACCACTTGATTTTGTAAATAGGTTTCAATCAAAGCCTTCATTTCTTCAGGACTTTGATCGTAGGCTCCAAAAGCATTTGGCAAGCCCGCATTGGGGTGGGCGGAAACATAGATATCTGATTTTTCAGACAAACGTTTTACATAGGGGAATAATTGATCAGCGCCCAAAGCGCAGTTAAACCCTATACTCAATATGGGAATATGACTGAGCGAAATTTTAAATGCTTCCACGGTTTGACCGGAAAGCGTTCTTCCACTGGCATCCGTTATCGTCCCACTCACCATGATGGGGATGTCGAGTTGTTGTTGTGTCTTTAATTCGTGGATGGCATATAAAGCGGCTTTGGCATTGAGTGTGTCAAAAATGGTTTCGACGAGTAAAACATCTGCTCCTCCATCAATAAGTCCGGCGACTTGCTCGGTATAGGCCGCAACCAAAGTGTCAAAATCTATGGCGCGATAGCCGGGGTCATTCACATCGGGTGACATGCTGGCCGTTTTGTTGGTGGGTCCTATGGAGCCCGCCACAAAGCGCGGTTGGTCGGGTGTTTTTTCATTGTAAATTAGCACGGCCTCCTTGCCAATTTTGGCACTTTCAAAATTTAACTCATACGCCAAAGCTTCCATTTGATAATCCGCCATTCCAATAGAAGTGGAAGAAAAAGTATTGGTTTCTATGATGTCTGCCCCTGCTTCCAAATAGGCCAAATGAATGTTTTTGATGAGTTCGGGTTTTGTAATCGAAAGCAAATCATTATTCCCTTTTAGGGCGCAGGGATGGTCCATAAAACGATCTCCACGAAAATCGGCTTCTTCCAACAGAGAATTTTGGATCATAGTACCCATGGCACCGTCCAATACTAAAATCCGTTTTTCTAAAGCAGCTACAATATCCATTTTATTGATGTAATGCATTTTCTATATCGTTCCAAATATCTTCGGGATGTTCCAATCCGACAGACAGCCGAATGGAACCATCGGTGATTCCCACCGCCAAGCGGTCTTCTCCGGCCAGTTTGCTGTGTGTGGTCGAAGCGGGATGCGTTATTATTGTTCTGGAATCGCCCAAATTTGAAGAGAGCGAACACAGGCGAATGGCATTGATAAAATTCCTTCCTGCTTCTAAACCTCCCTTTACTTCAAAGGCAATGATACTCCCGCCTTTGAGCATTTGTTTTTTTGCTAATTCAAATTGGGGATGGGATTTTAAAAAAGGGTATTTCACCCAATTGATGCTGGGATGTTGCTCCAATCGCGCTGCAATTTGTAGCGCATTTTCACAATGCCGATCAACACGTAGGGATAAGGTTTCCAAACTTTTGGAAAGCACCCAAGCGTTAAAAGGCGACATGGAAGCACCCGTGTTTTTGGCAAATAAATAGAGTTCACGAATCAAGTCTTTTTTACCCACCGTGATTCCTCCCAAGACACGACCCTGACCATCCATCAATTTGGTTGCCGAATGAATGACCAAGTCGGCACCAAATTTTATGGGTTGTTGCAGATAGGGTGTCGCAAAACAATTGTCTACTATAAACAACAATCCATGCTTTTTGGCTAAAGCACCCAACGCGCTCAGATCAACAATATCAACCCCGGGATTGGTCGGAGATTCTACATAAATACACTTGGTGTTGGGTTGAATCAAAGCAGCGGCTCCGTCCAAATCATCAATCGCAAAATAACTATTGGTGATGTTCCATTTGGGCAAATATTTGGTAAATAAGGTGTGGGTGGATCCAAACACAGCGCGGGCAGAAATGATGTGATCTCCTGCATTTAAAAAAGCCACAAAAGTTGCATAAATAGCAGCCATACCTGTTGCAAAAGCAACCCCATCTTCAGCACCTTCCATTTGAACCACTTTTTGGACAAATTCCGTAGTATTGGGATTGGTAAAACGGCTGTAGATATTTCGTTCCTTCTCTTCGGCAAAGGAAGCCCGCATGTCCTCTGCATCCTCAAACACAAAACTTGAGGTCAGGTGGAGAGGGGTGGAATGTTCCAAAAACTGGGAACGCTCCGACTGCGTTCGTATGGCTTGAGTTTCAAATTTTGGATTCATAGAGATTGCCCGTTTAATACGATATGGTGATTTATTTTTGCGGTGGGTTCTAGTGTTTTGGAAACGGAACAGTATTTTTCAAAAGACAATTGAGCCGCTCGTTTTGCCTTTTCCGCAGGGATGTCTCCTTCTAAAAAAATGGTAATATCAATCTGATAAAACATGGAAGGTACGGCATCGGCTTTACGCAAGCCTTCCACTTCCATTTTTAATACCGTGGGATTTATTTTTTGTTTTTTAAGTATGGACACGATGTCAATACTGCTGCACCCGGCTACGCCCATTAACAAGAGTTCCATGGGACTAGCCCCTTGAACGGGACCGCTTGTTTTCGATTTGTTGTCTAACAAAACCGTATGGCCATTTTCGTTTTTTACTTCAAAAAGAAAATCTTGATCAATGCGTTCTAAAGCAACTTTCATTTTGAGAATTTAAAGGGTAAATATTTTTTTTAAAATTTTTGAAACACTGTCGTTTTCAATCAGAAAAGCGTCGTGTCCATGGATGGATTGTAACTCGTAGTAATAGATATTTTCTTTCTCTGGATGAACAAGCGCATAAGTTTTTCGATCTTCATCGGGTGTGAAAAACAAATCGCTGTCGATGGCTATTAAATGAATTTCGGAGGCGATGGAAGAAATTAGCGTTTTTGGATCCTCTCTATTTCGAGTGATATCAATAGACGCTAGCAAATGATTCATCATCACATAGGCATCCAAATGAAAACGATTTACCAACTTGTTGCCATGATGCAACAACCAACCTTCCACATTATAATAGCCCCGTTCTTCACTTTTGGAGCGTCCAAACCGGTACTCAAAAGATTGCGGCGTGCGATAGGTGAGCATGGCGTGAATCCGAGCGTCACGAAGCGGTTGGGAGGAGTTTTTAAGGATGCGTTCTTGCAAAAAGGTGTTCGCGATGATCCAATCGGTGGCTTTCCAATCTGCCGCAACCGGGATGACATAATCCGCCAATTGCGGATATAAAGCTGCCATTTCCCAAGCGATACCCCCTCCGATAGAACCCCCAATCACGGCGTATAATTTGTCGATCTTTAATAGTTGTAGCCCTAAATAAAAAATTCTTGCAATATCTCCGGTATGAAAATCGCTATAGGATTTGATACAATAATCGGCAGCACCATTGCCCGGGATATTAAAAGCAATTACCGCAAAGGCATCGGTGTCTATGGTTTTCCCCGACCCCACAATACTGGTCCACCACCCCTTGTCACCGGCAACGTTGGAGTCGCCGGTGAGGGAATGATTGATCAATACCACTGGGGCTTGATGCACCGCTTGTCCAAAGTGTTCATAATACAAATCGATAGACTCGTATAGAACACCGCTGGCCGTGGTGAAGTGGGCAATAGAAATCTTTTGGATTTCAGACATATAGGCTTTACTATAGGCTTTCGAAGGCCTGAGTTAAATCTGCAATTAAATCTTCTACATTTTCAATACCCACCGACAAACGAATTAAATCGGAAGTAACACCCGTACTTTTTTGTTCCTCAACATTCAACTGTTGATGGGTGGTACTGGCAGGATGGATAATTAAGGATTTGGTGTCTCCAATGTTTGCCAAAAGAGAAAAAAGTTGGGTAGTATCGGCTACTTTTTTTCCTCCTTCAAATCCAGCTTTTAGTCCAAAAGTGACGATTCCGCTTTTTCCTTCGGGCAAGTATTCGTTGGCCAAGGCATTGTATTTGGAGGACGCCAATCCGGGATAATTCACCCAAGCAACTTCGTCTCTTCCTTCTAACCATTCGGCCAATGCTTGTGCATTTTCAGAATGTTGTTTCATTCGAAGGGTTAGGGTTTCTAAGCCTTGAATGACTTGAAAACTGTTGAACGGACTGGGCGCACTTCCCAAGTCTCGCAATCCTTCAATACGCGCTTTTGCAATAAAAGCAATAGCTCCTAGGACATCGTGATAGACCAAGCCGTGATAACTTGGATTGGGTTCTGTAAACTCAGGAAATAATCCATTGCCCCAATCAAAAGTTCCTGCATCGATAATGACTCCTCCAATGGAAGTTCCATTTCCACTAATGTATTTGGTCAACGAGTGAATGACAATATTGGCACCGTGCGCAATAGGGTTTAACAAAGCCGGTGTCGCAACAGTATTGTCCACCACAAAGGGAACTTTGGCGTTTTTTGCCAGCTGGGCAATGGCTTTTAAATCCAATACATCCAATTTGGGATTTCCCAAAGATTCTGCAAAAAACATACGGGTGTTGTCTTGTACCGCCGCAGCAAAGTTTTGAGGCTCGTCAGGATCCACAAAAGTGGTGGTTATCCCAAATCGCGGAAGGGTATTGTTCAATAAATTATAAGTACCTCCATATAAACTGCTGGAGGCTACGATATGATCACCCGTTTTCAGTATGACCATTAATGCCGTTGCAATGGCTGCTGTTCCAGAAGCCGTGGCGACTGCTGCAACACCCCCTTCTACAGCCGCGAGACGCTGCTCCAATACATCATTGGTGGGGTTGTTCAAACGGGTATAGATATAGCCAGGTTCTGCTAATGAAAACAGGTTGGCTGCATGATCTGAATCATTAAACACATAAGAAGAAGTTTGATAAATCGGTACCGCTCTTGTTCCTTGTGTGGCTTTGGTGTCATGTCCTGCATGCAGGGCATCGGTTGCAATTTTTCTCATAATTGAAAACTTTTTTTAATGGATGAAACATAATCTAATTTTTCCCAAGTAAAGAGTTCAACTTCTTTACTGAGCTGCCCATTGTAGGGCGATTCAAATGATTTGACAACAGTTCTTGGGGCTTGACCCATATGACCGTAGGCTGCTGTCTCCAGGTACATGGGATTTCTTAATTTTAAGCGTTGCTCAATAGCATAAGGACGCATATCAAAAATTTCGGCTATGCGTGTTGCGATTTCGGAATCGTTTAAAGCTACCTTGGCCGTTCCGAAGGTATTCACATTGATAGAGGTGGGTTCCACCACTCCAATGGCATAGCTCAACTGAACCAAAATTTCGTCGGCGACGCCAGCGGCCACCATGTTTTTGGCCAAGTGCCGAGCGGCATAAGCTGCGGAGCGATCTACTTTGCTGGGATCTTTCCCGCTAAAGGCTCCTCCTCCATGTGCTCCTTTTCCGCCATAAGTATCTACAATAATTTTACGACCCGTCAATCCGGTGTCGCCGTGCGGACCTCCAATAACAAATTTTCCGGTAGGATTGACATGATAGACAATGTCTTCCTTAAACAGTGCGGCAATAGCAGCAGGAAGTTTTGCCACAACACGCGGAATCAAAATTTGAATGATGTCGGTTTTAATTTTTGCCAACATCCGTGTGTCATCTTGATCAAATTCGTCGTGTTGAGTGGAAATGACAATGGTATCTACGCGCAATGCTTTATGGGTGTCACTGTATTCTATCGTCACTTGCGATTTGGCATCGGGGCGTAGATAGGTGATTTGCTTATTTTCTCTACGCAAGGCCGCCAATTCGATCAACAAACGATGCGACAGGTCAATGGCCAAAGGCATATAATTTTCGGTTTCATTGGTGGCATAACCAAACATAATTCCTTGGTCTCCGGCACCTTGTTCTTCCTTTTCCGCGCGATCTACCCCTCGGTTGATATCTTGCGATTGTTCATGAATGAGCGAAATAACCCCACAAGAATCACCGCTAAATTGATAGGCTCCTTTGGTGTAACCAATCTTATTGATCGTCTCTCTTGCAATTTGCTGAATATCCAGGTAGGTGTTGCTCTTTACTTCTCCTGCCAATACCACTTGTCCAGTGGTTACAAGAGTTTCACAAGCTACTTTGCTTTCGGGATCGAAGGCTAAAAAATTGTCTAGAAGGGCATCGCTGATTTGATCTGCAATTTTGTCTGGATGACCTTCACTAACAGACTCTGAGGTAAAAAAGTATGACATTAATTGTTGCTTTACTGGAAGGATTTAACAAGATGTTATTAAAGCAACACTGCTTTAGCAATTTTTTATAGAGGTTGCAATCAGTCAAATCCTTCCTCGTTATTGGGACAAAAATAGTATTTTTTTTAGTAGTTTATAATGTTAATGAAAAAAAAATAATCTCCCTAAATGATTTTTGAAACTTATATTCCTTTTCTCTTTTAAAAAAAGTGGGTATTTTGCAGAGACAATTATACGCTATATTATGCATATTGCAATCGCAGGAAACATTGGAGCCGGCAAAACCAGCTTGACAGAATTGTTGGCAAAGCATTATCAGTGGGAATCTCACTTTGAGGATGTGATTGACAATCCCTATCTCGATGATTTTTACACCCAGATGGAGCGTTGGTCCTTCAATCTACAAATCTATTTTTTAAGAAGTCGATTCAGTCAATTATTGCGTTTTAAAGAAAAAGATACTACCGTGGTACAAGATCGGACCATCTATGAAGATGCTTATATTTTTGCTCCCAACCTGCACGCTATGGGCTTGATGAACCTCAGAGATTTTAATAATTATAAAGAATTATTTGAATTGATGGAATCCTTGATTCAAGGGCCGGATCTGATGATTTACCTCAGAAGCAGCATCCCCAATTTGGTGAGTAAAATTCACAAGCGCGGAAGAGTGTATGAAAATTCCATCAGCATTGACTACCTCAGTCGCTTGAACGAACGCTATGAAGCTTGGATAAGCACCTACGACAAGGGAAAACTTATCATCGTGGATGTGGATGACCTAGACTTTGTTGAAAGCAAAGAAGACTTTGGAAAAATTGTGAGTCAAATTGACCGAGAAATCCACGGCTTGTTTTAATCCTCCGCAAACATAAATAAAGGCACAAAAAATTTTGTTCCCTTATTTGATTTGAATAGAAAGACCCGCTGCTTTGGCTTGCGTTTCAATTTCATCAGCCGTTCCTTCAAACGTTTGCTCGGCAATGTTCACTGTAGCTCCCTCTGTAGTTTTTTGAATCACTACCGCTTTTAGAACTTCACTGTCATCGCTGCTTGTGCTCACTTCCACATTGATTTCCTGCTGAGGGGCATTAGCTGTTGCAGTCTCTTCCATATTGTGTTCCCCCAAAATAGGAGCAATTACAAGACCTACCAAACAAGTCAATTTGATTAAAATATTCATCGAAGGGCCTGAAGTGTCTTTGAAGGGATCTCCAACCGTATCTCCTGTCACGGCAGCTTTGTGGGCTTCTGAACCTTTGTAAGACATTTCACCATCGATTTCTACACCCGCTTCAAAAGATTTTTTTGCATTATCCCAAGCACCTCCGGCATTGTTTTGAAAAATTGCCCACATCACGCCACTCACACAAACTCCGGCCATATAGCCTCCTAAGGGCTCTGCTCCGAAAACCAAACCGATTAGGATGGGAGTGATGATGGTAATCAATCCGGGCAGTAACATTTCTTTCAAGGCAGCTTTGGTAGAAATAGCGACACATTTGGCGTAGTCGGGAGTTCCCGTACCTTCCATAATTCCTTTAATTTCTCTAAACTGACGTCGTACTTCTTGCACCATTTCCATGGCTGCTTTCCCTACTGATTGCATCGCCAGTGCAGAAAAGACCACAGGAATCATGGCGCCTATAAACAACATGGCCAATACATCCGCTTTGAAAATATTAATTCCATCAATTCCTGTAAAGGTGACATAAGCCGCAAATAAGGCCAAGGCTGTAAGCGCTGCGGATGCAATTGCAAAACCTTTTCCCACGGCAGCCGTGGTATTCCCTACAGAGTCTAAAATATCGGTACGTTCCCGTACTTCGGGTTTTAAATCACTCATTTCGGCTACTCCCCCGGCATTGTCGGCAATCGGTCCAAAAGCATCAATGGCCAATTGCATGGCAGTGGTTGCCATCATGGCCGATGCAGCAAGGGCTACTCCGTAAAATCCAGCAAGGGCGTAGGAAGCATATATGGCTGCAGCAAAAAGAATGACTGACAAAAAGGTTGATTTCATTCCTACGGCAAGTCCAGCGATAATGTTGGTGGCTGCACCTGTGGAACTGTTTTTAACGATATCTAAAACGGGTTTTTTACCCAAACTGGTGTAGTAAGCTGTCACCATAGAAATAAGCGCACCTACTGCCAATCCGATACAAGCCGACCAAAAAACATTCATGGAGGATATGGTTTTATAACCTTCTATCCCGAAAAATTTCATTTGCATTTGTGCGGGTAACATCCAATCAATCAGAAAATAACTTGCAACCAATGTGATTCCAATGGCCACCCAGTTACCGGTATCCAACGCAGCTTGAACTTTTGACTCTTTGGCATCGTTATTAGCGATTTTAACAAAAAAGGTTCCGATGATGGAGGCGATAATACCCACCCCGGCAATTACGATGGGAAGTAAAATGGGTCCCATATTATTGAACGCATCGGTAAAGGTGGCATTGGCAGCCATATCTCTAATTAGATAATTACCTAATACCATGGCAGCAAGCACTGTGGCCACATAAGAACCAAATAAATCGGCACCCATTCCAGCAACATCACCCACATTATCGCCCACATTATCGGCTATAGTGGCAGGGTTACGAGGGTCATCCTCTGGGATTCCCGCTTCTACTTTACCCACTAAATCAGCACCCACATCGGCAGCTTTGGTATAAATTCCTCCTCCTACACGCGCAAAAAGTGCAATGGACTCTGCTCCTAAAGAAAAGCCTGCTAGCGTTTCCAATACGATGGTCATATTACCGTAAAAAGAACCCGATGAATTCATGAATTGCCCCAAGAAAAACAAGAACAAGAGTGAAAGACCTAGAACCGCCAAGCCAGCAACTCCAAGACCCATGACAGTTCCTCCACCAAAAGACACCTTAAGTGCTTGTGGCAAACTGGTTTTGGCAGCCTCGGCAGTTCGTGCATTGGCTTCAGTGGCAATACGCATCCCAATATTCCCAGCTGCCGCTGAAAAAAATGCGCCTAAAATAAAAGCGGGAACGATCATCCAACTGGTGGTATCTACTAAAAGAGAGATACTGTATAAGGCTATGGAAGCAATCGCAACAAAAATCAGAAGTAAACGATACTCTGCATTTAAAAATGCCAGTGCTCCTTCCTTGATACTTTTTGAAATGGATTGCATTTTTTCATCCCCAGGGCTTTGTTTTTTGACCCATACAGCTTTGGCATACATAAAGATAAGACCTAAAAAAGCAAAGGCAATAGGGAGGTAAATAATATTAGATTCCATAGTTTATTCAATTATTTTTTCGGGTCGCAAAGGTAGTAAAACGAACCTGATTAGTAAAATTGTTTTTTTGAGATCGGGAAATTAATGATACATTACTTTTTTTACTGACGCAATCACATCGTCACTGTTAGGAAGCCATTCCTTTAGAAGTACGGGTGAATAGGGTGCCGGAGTGTCGGCAGTGTTTATTTTTTGAATGGGTGCGTCTAAATAATCAAAGATTTCGTTTTGTACTTGGTAGATAATTTCGGTAGCAATATTTCCAAAAGGCCAAGATTCTTCCAGAATCACCAAACGATTGGTTTTTTTAACCGATTCGAAAATGGCGTTGTAATCCATTGGACGGATGGTGCGCAAATCAATAATTTCACACTCAATACCTTCTTTTGCAAGTGCCTCTGCTGCTATGTAGGTTTCTTTAATGATTTTACCAAAAGAAACAATTGTTACATCATCACCTTGTCGTTTGATGTCGGCCAAGCCGATGGGAATGGTGTATTCCCCTTCGGGCACCTCCCCTTTGTCGCCATACATTTGCTCCGATTCCATAAAAATTACGGGGTCGTTGTCACGAATTGCCGATTTTAATAATCCTTTTGCATCATAAGGGTTGGAAGGAACAATCACTTTAAGACCCGGGCAATTAGCATACCAGCTTTCAAAAGCTTGGGAATGTGTTGCCGCCAGCTGCCCCGCAGAAGCGGTGGGTCCTCGAAAAACAATGGGACAGGGAAATTGTCCTCCCGACATTTGTCGAATTTTAGCCGCATTGTTGATGATTTGATCAATCCCCACCAAAGCAAAGTTGAAGGTCATGAATTCGATAATCGGGCGGTTACCAGTCATGGTGGATCCAACGCCAATTCCAGAAAATCCTAGTTCTGAAATAGGGGTGTCAATTACGCGTTTGGCGCCAAATTCATCCAACATTCCTTTGGAAGCTTTGTAGGCACCATTGTATTCTGCCACTTCTTCTCCCATTAAATAAATGCTTTCGTCGCGACGCATTTCTTCACTCATCGCCTGTTGTATCGCTTCTCTAAATTGTATGGTCTTCATTTAAATTTTTTAATGCGTGCAAATTTAATCAATAATTATCTATTCCCTTTACTCAATAAACGAACAATAATGACGTTTTTAAATAAAATGCCCTCTAATCCCGTAACTTTGCTATTTTAGTAATGAATTTGAATTGAAAAACACGCGATGAAGTTAGTACAACTTAACGTAAAAGGAATCTCCTACAGCGAAACCCAAACGGGAGCCTACGCTTTGATTCTCAGTGAAAGTGATGGCAATCGAAAATTACCGGTCATCATCGGTGGTTTTGAAGCACAATCCATTGCTATTGCGTTGGAACAAGAAATAAAACCCGCCCGACCCCTCACCCACGATTTGTTTAAAAATTTTGCCGATCGTTTTAATGTCATCATCAAACAGGTGATCATTCACAAATTGGTGGATGGTGTCTTTTATTCGAGTGTAATCTGTGAGCGGGATAAAATAGAAGAGATTGTGGATTCCCGCACTTCGGATGCCGTGGCACTTGCGCTTCGTTTTGAAGCACCCATTTTCACCTATGATTCCATCTTAAAAAAAGCTGGTTTTACAGCAGCTGTTTCTACTGGAGAACACAAAAAACTATCGGAAGATAATTGGATTCAGGATTTTTTAACAGAGCAAGGCACCAAAAACGACCCTCCCATCAACCTCGCCAAACTTTCGTTGCCCAAACTTAAAACCTTACTCTCCAAACTTGTGGCTTCTGAAAATTATGAAAAAGCGGTTCGAGTTCGCGATGAAATTTCCAAACGACAATCCAAATAAGGACTATTGTTAATTTTTTTGTGATAATCTTTCCTCTTAGTTTTTAGATTTATTTAGAAATGCACCTATTTTTGAAAAAACTAGCAGATGAAGCAATACTTGGATTTAATTCGGCACATCCAGAGCCAAGGCACCACCAAAGCAGATCGAACAGGCACTGGAACAACAAGTGTTTTTGGCTATCAAATGCGGTTTGATCTTTCCGAAGGTTTTCCTTTAGTAACTACCAAAAAAATTCATGTAAAATCTGTCATTCACGAACTGCTGTGGTTTTTAAAAGGCACCACCAACATTGGTTATCTGCAAGAAAATGGAGTGCGTATTTGGAATGAATGGGCCGATGAAAATGGCGATTTAGGTCCGGTTTACGGTCATCAGTGGCGAAATTGGAACAGCGAGGGAATTGATCAAATTCATGAAGTGATTGCAACTTTGAAAAAAAATCCTGACAGCAGAAGAATGTTGGTCAGTGCATGGAATCCCAGTGTCATGCCCGATACTGGCGTTTCGTTTTCGGAAAATGTTGCCAACAACAAAGCCGCATTGCCTCCTTGTCACGCCTTTTTTCAGTTTTATGTGGCGGATGGAAAATTATCCTGCCAATTGTACCAGCGTTCCGCCGATGTTTTTCTAGGAGTACCGTTCAACATTGCCTCCTATGCCCTACTGACGCTCATGGTTGCTCAAGTCTGTGGCTTTGAAGCGGGAGATTTTATTCACACCTTTGGGGATGCGCATATTTATTCCAATCACAGTACACAAATTGAGGAGCAATTGGCTCGAACGCCCAAAGCACTCCCACAAATGAAACTCAATCCCGAGATCAAAAACATCTTCGATTTTACCTATGAAGATTTTGAGTTGTTGAATTATGAGCCACACCCCTTAATTAAAGGAAAGGTAGCGGTATAGCGGATTAACTTTTATAGCTTTTTAGAAAATCCACCAAGCGGTGAATATCGTCTTCTTGATTATAAAAATGCACCGAAAAACGGATTCCACTCCCCCGCATCGCACAGCGAATATTCTGATCTAGAAGTGCTTGATACATTTTTTCATCTCCGGGAATACTAAAGATGCTACTGTCTTGCTTTTGAGATATTTTTCTTGAATCCAACAGCTGATGTTCTTGTAAGGTTGTTTTAAAATAAGACGTTAAACTTGCTTTTTGTTTTAACAACTGGTCAAAATCCATTTCTTCAAGCTGTTGCAATGCAAATCGAATACTGGCCGTGGCAAGAATATCAAAATGACCCGTAAAAATCTTATCATAAAATTGTTGAGCACTCCAAAGACTGTGTTTTAAAAAACCATCCGAAAGCATAATGATTCCATTGCCGAAACCCGCCAACAACCATTTGTAGCCACTGGCCACCACGGCATCGATAGGACTGTTGTTGAAATCAAACGCATGGGCTCCTAAAAATTGAGTCCCGTCAGTAATCAGCAAAACTTGGGGGTATTTTTCCTTGATTTTTTTGAGAAAATCTAAGTCCATTTTATAACCCGAAATATATTGCACCATACTGAAAGCCAATACCTCAAAAGCACCCGTGGAGAGCTGCTTGTCAATTTCTGATTCCAAGTGCTCGCTGATGGGAAGTGCTGCCGTTGAAAATCCCCTTTCCTCTATCGCAAAACGCAATGAAGGGTAATCTTCTTCCAAGGTCAAAAAGCGATAATTTTTTGGCAGTGCATCCAACACCCAACGAATTCCGGTAGAAAAGTTAAAAACACCAAAGGTTTGCGGTCTTGAAGCATTGAAAAAAGAAGCCATGACAGCATGCCCATGCTCCAAATCTTCGTAGGCTTTGATTTTATAGTGATCGCCCTCTTTGAGATAAATTTCCTCTTGTTGCGCTCTAAAATTTTGAAGTGCTGTGGACATGGGTCCGACATAAGCCGTATTCAAATAGGTACAGCTTTGGAGTAAAGGAAAAACGAAATTCTTCAAGAGTGTTGAATAAAGTGTATTTTTGCAGTACAAAATTAATCTTTTCTATATATGATTGACCGTAAAAAAGGAAAAGAAATCACCTTGATTGCAGCCGCCTCCGAAAACCATGTTTTGGGTAAAGACAATCAGTTGATTTGGTATATTTCCGAAGACTTAAAACGGTTTAAAAAACTGACTTCTGGACATGCTATCATCATGGGGCGAAAGACCTTTGAGTCCATGCCCAAAGCACTCCCCAACCGAAAAAATATTATACTCACCAAGAACACTGCCTACTCCGCAGAAAACGCTTTTGTTGCCCATGATATTCCTTCGGCTTTGGAATTTGCTGCAGAGGATGACCGTCCTTTTGTGATAGGGGGAGGGGAAATTTATACATTATTCCTGCCCATTGCGGATAAAATCGAACTCACCCGCATTCACCATCCTTTTGTGGGAGATGCTTTTTTTCCCATCATTAATGAAAAGGAATGGGAATTAATTCAAGAAGAGAAATTTGAAGGAACGGAGGAACAACCGTACTCCTACTCCTATTTAACCTATAAAAGAAAATAACATTGAACGCATTTATTTTTCCCGGTCAAGGGGCACAATTTCCCGGAATGGGCAAAGACCTTTACGAAGCCTCTAGCATTGCGCAAGAACGCTTCCATCAAGCCAATGAGATCTTAGGATTTAAGATAACAGACATCATGTTTGGCGAAGATGCCGAGGCTTTAAAACAAACCCAAGTCACCCAACCCGCCATATTTTTACATTCTACCATTTTAAGTCAGGTCATGAGTGGAGGACATGCTCCTGCCATGACTGCGGGACATTCTTTGGGAGAATTTTCGGCTTTGGTGGCAGCCGGCGTTTTTTCCTTTGAAGCTGGATTGCGTTTGGTTCACGAAAGAGCTTTGGCCATGCAAGCGGCATGTGATGAAGCCCCCGGAACCATGGCTGCCATTTTAGGTTTGGAAGACCTGGTGGTGGAGTCGATTTGTGAAAAGACTCCCGGAACAGTGATCGCTGCCAACTACAATTGCCCGGGACAATTGGTGATTTCCGGAGCGCAGGAAGCGGTGGAACAAGCCTGTGCCGCTTTTACCGAAGCCGGAGCAAGAAGAGCTTTATTACTCCCCGTGGGAGGGGCATTTCATTCCCCATTGATGGAACCCGCAAAGGCTCGTTTGGCCAAAGCCATTGAACAAACTGTTTTTAAGAACCCTACCTGTCCTGTTTATCAGAATGTGAATGCACAAGGAACTACCGATCCCGATGCATTAAAATCCAATTTAGTGGCGCAACTCACGGCTCCCGTTCGTTGGACACAGAGTGTTCAACAAATGATCACCGATGGGGCAAATCACTTTAGAGAAGTGGGTCCTGGTAAAGTACTTCAGGGTTTGGTTAAAAAAATTGATCGAAGCATGGAAGTCGTTTCGGCGACACTTTAATCTTTTACTACCTTACCTTCTTTCATTACAAAAGTGACTAGGATTAACGTATTTACATCGTCTGCTGCATTTTTATCAGTGGCAACGATATCCGCCATAAATCCGGGGGCAAGCTGTCCCAAACGGTCGGACTGTCCCAACAATTTTGCGTTTTCAAAGGTTGCCAATTGCAAGGCCTCAGTGACGGGCATTCCGGCTTCATTCATATAAATAAATTCTTTGGCATTTTCGCCGTGGGGAAAAACACCCGCATCCGTACCAAAAGCAATGGGCACTCCATAGGCATAGGCGCTTTTGAACATCGCTTGGATCTTGGTTCCAATCGCAATGGCTTTAGGAACTATAATGGCGGGGTAAGCCCCAGGGATTTTGGCTTGCTCGGCAACAAATTTACC
>JABISF010000074.1 GCA_018699935.1 Flavobacteriaceae bacterium
GAAATTGCGCAAAAATTTGGTTTTCCGTTAGTCATTCGCCCTTCTTTTACGCTCGGGGGTTCCGGAGCTTCTTTTGTACACACGGAAGCTGATTTTGATGCGTTATTGACCCGAGGGTTAGAAGCTTCTCCCATCCATGAGGTATTGATTGACAAAGCCTTGGTGGGTTGGAAAGAATACGAATTGGAATTATTGCGAGACAAAAATGACAATGTGGTCATTATTTGTACCATAGAGAATATGGATCCGATGGGTATCCATACGGGAGATTCGGTAACCGTCGCCCCTGCAATGACCTTGTCCGACAGAACTTTTCAGCGAATGCGCGATATGGCCATCAAAATGATGCGTAGTATTGGCGACTTTGCCGGAGGATGTAATGTTCAGTTTGCGGTCAGTCCCGATGAAAAAGAAGATATTATTGCCATAGAAATCAACCCGAGAGTATCTCGATCTTCTGCTTTGGCTTCCAAAGCAACGGGCTATCCCATTGCCAAAATTGCTGCAAAATTAGCCATCGGCTATACGTTGGACGAGTTGGACAATCAGATCACCAAGGTAACCTCTGCGCTTTTTGAACCCACTTTGGATTATGTGATCGTAAAAATTCCACGCTGGAATTTTGATAAGTTTGAAGGATCTGATCGCACCTTAGGTTTGCAAATGAAATCGGTGGGAGAGGTAATGGGAATTGGACGTTCTTTTCAAGAAGCCCTTCACAAAGCCACCCAATCGCTCGAAGTCAAAAGGAACGGACTCGGAGCAGATGGAAAAGGAATTAAAGATTACGATCAAATCATAGAAAAACTCACCTACGCCAGTTGGGATCGGGTGTTTGTGATTTACGACGCCATCCAAATCGGGATTCCCCTGAAAACCATCCACGAGATTACAAAAATTGACATGTGGTTTTTGCGCCAGTACGAAGAGCTGAATTTATTGGAACAAGAAATTTCTAAATACACCATAGATACGATTGAGAAACCCTTGATTTTAGAAGCCAAACAAAAAGGCTTTGCCGACCGTCAAGTGGCGCATATGCTCAAATGTATGGAAAGTGAAGTGTACAATAAACGGAATGAAATGGGAGTGCAACGGGTATATAAGCTCGTGGATACTTGTGCTGCTGAATTTGCCGCGCAAACTCCTTATTATTATTCCACTTTTGAAGATCAAATACAACTAAAAGGGCAAGCCCCTTTTGTTCAAAACGACAGCATTATTACCGATCGAAAAAAGATCGTTGTTTTGGGTTCAGGACCCAACCGTATCGGTCAAGGGATTGAATTTGATTATTGCTGTGTTCACGGGGTATTGGCTGCCAGTGAATGCGATTATGAAACCATCATGATCAACTGTAATCCCGAAACTGTTTCTACGGATTTTGACATTGCGGATAAACTTTATTTTGAGCCTGTTTTTTGGGAGCATATCTACGACATCATCCGAATGGAAAATCCGGTGGGCGTCATTGTTCAATTGGGAGGTCAAACCGCATTGAAATTGGCTGAAAAGTTGGATCGCTATGGCATCAAGATTATTGGAACCAGTTATGAATCTCTTGATCTCGCCGAAGATCGTGGGAGTTTCTCCAACCTCCTAAAAGACAACAATATTCCCTATCCCGACTTTGGCGTTGCCCAAACGGCTGATGAGGCAATTGATTTAGCTGACGAATTGGATTTCCCCATTTTGGTGCGACCCTCTTATGTTTTGGGAGGACAAGGAATGAAGATTGTCATCAATAAAGAAGAGTTGGAATCTCATGTGGTGGAATTGCTTCAAAAAATTCCAAACAACAAACTTTTGTTGGATCATTATCTCGACGGAGCCATAGAGGCAGAAGCAGATGCCATTTGTGATGGTGAAAATGTTTATATCATCGGAATTATGGAGCATATTGAGCCCTGTGGAATTCATTCCGGAGATTCCAATGCGACCTTACCCGTGTTTAATATCGGTGAATTTGTATTGCAACAAATTAAAGATCACACCAAAAAAATTGCTTTGGCCTTGAATACTGTAGGACTCATCAACATTCAGTATGCTGTCAAAGACGACATGGTGTATGTCATTGAGGCCAATCCAAGAGCATCGCGAACGGTTCCCTTTATTGCCAAAGCCTATAATGAACCCTATGTGAATTATGCCACCAAGGTAATGTTGGGAGAAAAAAAGGTTACGGATTTTGATTTCAATCCCCAACTCAAAGGGTATGCGATCAAACAACCCGTTTTCTCTTTTAATAAGTTCCCCAACGTCAATAAACAATTGGGTCCCGAGATGAAAAGTACGGGCGAAAGTATTTTGTTTATCGACAGTTTAAAAGAAGATGAATTTTACGATCTTTACGCTCGAAGAAAAATGTATTTGACCAAATAGTAAAAATTATATACTTTTGGATATGACAATAATGAAGATGGGAAAAGAAAGTAATTTTAACGGAAGTGTCATTTTGGGATTGATTGTACTGGCCTTGTTGAGCCGATTAATCCCCCATCCACCCAATTTTGCGCCCATTACAAGCATTGCCCTATTTGCAGGCTTTCACAGTTCCAAAAAGATTTGGGCGTTGCTGCTTCCCATAGGATGTATGTTTATCACGGATTTATTTTTGGGCTTACACAGCCTTATCCCTATAGTTTACGCTTCTTTTTTCCTAATTTCTTACATTGGAATTCGCGCTAAATCCCTTTCATTGGGTACGGTGCTTTTGGCATCCACCAGCTTTTTTGTGTTTTCCAATCTAGGCGTTTGGTATTACTACTACCCACTCACATGGGAGGGATTCATGAGTTGTTTTGTGTTGGCACTGCCGTTTTATGCCAATGCCTTGGCAGGCGACCTTTTCTACACCAGTGTTCTTAATTTTTCTTTTTCAAAAATCAAAGGACTCCGTTTTTCTAATATCTAAGAGTTTCATTTATATTTGCGGCGAAGGTGCCCGTAGGGGGTGAAAAGGGAATTTGGTTAGAATCCAAAACTGTACCCGCAACTGAATGCTACTTTCATTTCAATGGAAGGAAGTCGCTTCTTCGCCACTGTCCCAAGAGGGGATGGGAAGGTAGACGCCAAGCAAGTCAGGAGACCTGCCTTCAGCATTAATCGTCAAAAACTTCGGGAACAAAGTTTTAGAGACACATTTTTTAGGCTATGCTCACGCTAAGACCCTTTATCCTACTGTCGTTGACATGCAGTTTTTTGTATGCGCAATCCTCAAAAAGCATTGACTCTTTGACACAAAATTCAATCCCAAATTTTTTAGAAGAAGTGGTGGTGAGTGATTCCAAATTTGAACTTAAGAAGTCAAGCTCTGGTAAATCCATTATCTCAATCCAACAAGAAACTATTGAAAATTATCAAGGACAAGGTTTGGGTGCCTTATTGAGACGTTATGCCGGTATTGAAATCTTAGGAAGTAGAACTTATGCTGGACAAAATAAAACCTTTTCCATCAGAGGAGGTAGAAATCGTCAAGTGCTTGTCTTGGTGGACGGTGTTCGGGTTTCTGATCCTTCTCGAATCGACAATGATTTTGATTTAAATTTTTTGAGTTTAGACGGGATCGAATCCATTGAAATTTTAAAAGGAGCTTCGAGTACCCTTTATGGAAGTGCCGCCGCTTCGGGAGTGATCTCTATCAAAACTAAAAAGATTCATCAAAAATTTCAGACGAGTGTTCAAAATACAGTTGGAACTGCGGTAGCTCAAGACGGTGATCATTCCCGATTGAGTCGGTATGAAAATGCGGTTCAGTTGAGTCAAACCCTCGGAAAGTTAGGCATTCGAATGACGGCCGGACAAACCTATACCGATGGCATGAGTGCGGTGGTTGGGACAGAGAAAGATCCTTTTGGCCGATTGAATTTTGGGTCGGATGTAGTTTTTAACCAAGGGGAAAAATTGGAGATAAAAACGGGTTTTCAGCAAACTCAAATTGATTCTAAATACGACAATACCTTTCCTTTGTCAGACGCCAATTTTGCATTAAAAACACACTTACAGCAGTGGTATTTTAGTCCAGATTGGACGCATGAAAAAGGAGGGCTTTCTTTGCGTTTGGGGTATCAAAAAACAAAACGGGATTTTCAAAGCGATTATCCCTTTCAAACCAAAAGTGAAAACACTACTGCGGATCTTTTTTACAAACACATTTTTAATAAACAACTGTACGGGGTTTTTGGCACCCAGCTGCAATCCAATAATGCTGATTATGAGGGAGTTTCATCCACTTTTCAACGCGATTTTTATTCCAATTTTGTTTGGCTGATCAGTCAAAATTTCAGAATTAATGGAGGAGGTCGTTGGAATCATCACAGTACATACGGCAGTCATTTCACCTATAGTTTGAATCCCTCGGCAACGCTCTATGGGGAGGACGAACAAACAATTAAATTATTTACGAGCTTGAGTTCTTCTTTTATTGCTCCCAGCTTGTATCAGCTCTATGACGTCTATTCTGGAAACATTGACTTAGCTCCTGAGCGGAATCGATCATTTGAATTGGGGGCAGACTATCACACTTCTAAAATAGATGTAACGCTGGCCTATTTTAATCGATTTGAAAACCCCTCTTTAATTTATGATTTAGCGACCTATCGCTATGGCAACGCCAATCAAGAAGCACGATATACCGGTACGGAAGTGCAATTGAATTTTAGAATTAGTGATCGGCTGCAATGGGATCATCAGCTGACCTATATACAAACCAAAAACGGAGATTTAAGATATCTCCCCAAATTCTCAACGCATACAGCCTTGCACGTTCAACTTTCGAAGGCATTCCAATGGACGACAGACCTGGAAACCATTGGAAAACGTTTTGGTTTGGACAATACTACCGTTTTAGCCGCCTATGCTTTGTGGGATATGCGGATCAACTATCGTTTTCCGAAGCGAGCTGCAAATTTGTTTCTAACAGCGACCAACCTTTTCAACACTCGTTTTGTTGAAATTGAGGGTTATGCTACTTTGGGGCGTAATTGGGTGATGGGAATTAATTATCGTTTCCCATAAAATCTCTTAAATTAAAGGGAGTATCAATGTACATGCGTTCACCTCTAAGCATTTCTGGGTCTTTGATCAAGAGTTCACGATGGGACATTTCTACAGCCTTTGGAACGTACTTTGCAGTTCCGGTAATTTGATTTACAGTGGCTTGCAATAAAGGCTCCGTGATTTCTCCGAGCGTTCCTAAATTCCGTAAACTTTCATCCAATTCAACATTTGGTGTAAGCCCATTGGCATAATCAGCAAAACCCTCACTATTGGCAATTTTAAAGGTGATGGGTTGCATGGCGTATTTGTGATCTGGATTTTTAGTTCCTAAATTATCTACATAATCATATACGGTGATAGATCCTACATTTTTACCTACCGTGAGTTCACCAATTTGAATCACCTCAATATGAGGAGCCAAACCGTTGATAAGCAATTCACTGGCAGAGGCACTTTCAGAAGTGGTTATTACATAAAGACGTGTAAGGTTGAGTGAGTTGAGGGGAGTGTTTCCTTCAGATAATTCATTGGTAAAATAATCTGTGAGTCGCTCCGGATCTCGCTCTTGCCAATAGGCGTTTAATTTGGTATTCCACACTTGTTGGGAAAAAATTTCTTCATTGAATTGCCCCGTAATCATACTTGCCAACTCTATGCAATTTTGGACTGACCCCCCCCCGTTATAACGCAGGTCTAGAATCAAATCTGTAACCCCTTGACTTTTAAAATCACCAAAAACGGCGTTCAAAGCAGCCCCTTTGGCATAGAGAAATTGGTTATACATTAAATAACCCACCGGATTGCCTCCAATATTTAGTGTTTTTGCAATTTGTATGGGATCGGATTCAAAATTTTCTTCTTTGGTTAATGCTACAGAGATTCCATTGGGGGTAAATGTATTATCTTGATAAGTAGTAAAATCTAAAGTGTAACTCATACTATCTCCATAAAGTAGTTCATAATAGTTGTTAACGGTAAGGGTGGTACTATTCACGGCATAAAAAATATCCCCTCTTTTAATGTTTTTCCCATCGGCATCTGAGTTTTTGAGGATGTATTTTACTACACCTACAACTTCATTACAATCTTCACAAGCTCTTATAAGAAAAAACTTTAAACCATTGCTGGCAAAAACTCCCTGTAAATTGTTTTCAAGTACCTCATAATCATCTTCTATCCAACTAAAACGATCTTCTTCATGGCGTAGATTATAGAAAAAATCCTCTGGATCAGCATTTTCATTAATGTATTGGGCATAAGCTCTACTGTCTAGGATTTTGGTATCGGCCAGTTCAGGAACTCTTTCTTGCCAATAATAAAAATAATTCAATCCTTGCCAAATAAAATCACTAATCTGTAAATCCCCTTCCAAGCTAATGGTAGCGTCATCGGTGTCGGTGCTGGCCGTTTCGACTGTAGTGAGGGGGTCTTCGTCAACTTCTTTTGAACAACTCAAAATACTACTTGCAGCAAAAATGAGCAGAAGGAATAGCAACTCAAATTTTTTCATCGTCTTTTTCATTCGTTGATTGGAGTTTTAATCATCCAAATATACAGTATTCAAAAATTGCTTGCTAAAAGGAGAAACATAAAATTTTGTAAAATATTTTTGAGGGTTTGTAACAAATAGCACTTAAATTCGTCTTCATTACAAAAAGCAACGACCTTGCCATTGGCCATTGAAAATAATTTTGTAGATCAGATTGAAGCACTTCGGGATAAAATATTTCGAGTCACCAAACGGTTGTTAATTTCCTCTGATGAAGCTGCAGATGCCACACAAGAAGTCATCATCAAGCTTTGGCAGTTGGATCAAAACGACAGAAAAATAGAGAATATGGAGGCCTATTCCATGACCATAGCAAAAAACTATTGTTTGGATCGTTTGAAATCAAAGCAAGCGAATCAATTGTCGTTGGTTGAAAATCAGGTGACCAAACGGCAAACGGGTCTAGAAAGGACATTAGATTATAAAAATCAGTGGGAATGGGTCAACAAATTGATTAACGATTTACCCGAAAAAGAACGTATGGTGATTCAATTGAGAGATATCGAACAATATGAATTTGATAAAATTGCAGCGATATTAGATGTACCCCAAGGTACCGTGCGGGTTTATTTAACCCGAGCAAGAAAAAAAATAAGAACACAATTTCTAAAAATACAGCAACATGGATTGGGATAAAATACACCTTTTAATGGATCGCTATTTTGAAGGGGAAACTACTTTGGAAGAAGAAGCAAGCCTGCGCAGACTTTTCAATTCGGCAGCCGAAATTCCGGAAGATTTAAAAAAGTACCAGCCGCTATTCACCTATTTTGAACAGTCGCAGCACACGGTTTTTCCAACTACTAAAAAACCCTTTTCTAAGCAATTTATACCCTGGATTGCCGTTGCGGCCTCGGTATTAATCATTTTTGCCATACCATTTAAAAGTCAACAGCAAACCCCCGACGAACAACAATTACAACAAGCCTATGAGGAGCTACGCTCCAATATGAATGTAATGTCCACCTATCTGAACAAAGGAAAAAAACAATTTGCCTATTTAGAGGTTTGGAATCAAACGACTCAAAAATTTATAAAATAAAAAATCATGAAAAAATTACTCAGTACACTATTGTTGGCCATGTTCGTTTTCAATGTCCACGCTCAATCTTTCTTTGATGAATACGAAAACAGAGACGATGTTTCTTTCTTTTCCATCAGTCCAAAAATGTTTCAAATGCTTGGAAAAATGAGCATTAATGTTGAAGACCCCGAAGCCTCCGAATTTTTGAAAATGGTCATGAGCATCAATAATTTTAAGGTGCTGATTTCCGGAAGTGACCAAGTCAGCACGGATATGTTGCAATGGGTGGACAAGCAGGTGGTGGCCAATAATTTGGAAACTTTGATCACCATAAAAGATCCCGAAGCGGATGTCGTTTTTTATGTAAAGGAGGGTAAATCGGCGGATCGGGTGGAAAAACTACTGATGTATTCCAAAGATCGAAGCAAAATTGATCCCTCCAAAAACTTATCCGTTGGAGGACGCGACATAGAATCTGTTTTGATGCTTTTAGAGGGAGATATCGACTTAAATCAAATATCAAAACTTACCGAAAAAATGGATCTTCCCGGAGGAAGTCAACTTCAAAAAGCAGGAAAAAAGAAACAACTTTAGATCATGATTAAACGTTTTAAACCAATCATTTTTTTAGGCTCCTTAATTTTATTCATTAATTGCAACACTACGACCAGTCTTCAGAAGTATTTTGTGCAGAAGTCGGAGGATCCGGCTTTTTTAATCATGAATGTTCCCATTGCTTTGGATAGTATTTTCAGTAATGATATAGCCGAAAACGAACGTGAAGCATTGCAAGGAATTCGAAAGTTGAATTTGCTTTTTTATAAAAGGAAAGCACAAGCTTCTGACCAATGGTCGGCTGAAGTGAACGAAATTAGAACCGTTTTAAAGCAACCCAGCTACCAACATCTGATGGATTTCAAGGGTTTTGAAAAAGCAAAATTCAGCCTGATGTACGAAGGAGAAATTGAAAAGGTCAAGGAAGGAATTGTATTTTTTGAAATGGAACAATTTGGTTTTGGGGTACTGCGTATTCTCGGAAGTTCTATTGAGCCTTCCACCTTACTCAGTATGCTGCATAAGGTAGATTTAAAACGCCTAGAAACACAATCCAAAATTCAACTGGGGGATTTAGGCAAATTGTTCAAAGAGTTTCAAAATCAACCCCAACCCCAACAAAAAGAAGTGCTGTAAATTTATATTCCAGTATAATTAAAAGGAGTAATACGCAGCAATTCCGTTTTGAGTTCTGGACGAATATCCAAGCCTTCGATAAATTGATGAATCACTGCTTTGTCAATTTTTGCATTGGTTCGCGTCAACTCTTTTAGGGCTTCGTAAGGATTGGGAAATTCTTCTCTTCTCAAAATGGTTTGCAGTGCCTCGGCCACAACTGCCCAGTTGTCGTCCAAATCTTGGCGTATTTTTGCCTCGTTGACCAATAATTTTTTAAGCCCTTTTAGTGTGGATTGAAACCCGATGAGCGCATGGCCAAAGGGCATGCCCACATTCCGCAAAACGGTGCTGTCGGTGAGGTCGCGTTGCAAACGAGAGATTGGAAGTTTGGCAGACATAAAAGCCAAAAGTGCATTGGCGATGCCCAAATTCCCTTCAGAATTTTCAAAATCTATCGGATTGACTTTATGTGGCATGGCCGATGAACCTACTTCTCCCGCTTTGATTTGCTGCTTAAAATAATCCATGGCAATGTATTGCCAGATGTCCCGATTTAGATCAATCAAAATGGTGTTGATCCGTTTTAGGTTGTCGCACAAAGCGGCAAAAAAATCGTAATGCTCAATTTGAGTGGTTGGGAAGGAATAATGGAGTCCGAGTTTTTCTTCGACAAATTGTTTTCCAAAATTTTTCCAATCAATGCTGGGATAGGCCACTTGATGGGCGTTGAAATTCCCCGTTGCACCGGCAAATTTTGCTCCGTGCTTGGTTTTCTCCAACATTTGTTTTTGCAATTTTAATCGTTCCAAAAAAACACGAAACTCTTTTCCCAAACGGGTAGGGGAGGCCGGTTGTCCATGGGTTCTAGCCAACATGGGAAGGGCGTCGTATTCCACCGCTTTGGCGTCTAATTCTTCAATCACCTCATTGAGTTGCGGGATGTAAATGTCCTCCAATGCATTTTTAATGGAAAGCGGAATCGCTGTATTGTTGATGTCTTGAGAAGTCAAGCCAAAATGGATAAACTCTTTATAGTTTTGGAGTTCAAGCTTGTCAAATTCTTTTTTAATAAAGTATTCCACCGCTTTAACATCATGATTGGTGGTTGCTTCTATGGCTTTAATTTCCAAGGCATCGTTGGAAGTAAAATGCTGATAAATACTGCGCAGTTCGTCAAACAAAGAGGTGTTGAAACTCGCAAGCTGAGGGAGTGGGAGTTCGCACAAAGCGATAAAATACTCGATTTCCACTTGCAGACGATAGCGGATTAACGCTTCTTCTGAAAAATAATTGGCGAGGCATTTGGTTTTGGACCGGTAGCGACCATCAATGGGAGAGATGGCATTCAAAGCGGTGAGCAACATGATGTTATTATTAGTTCGGCAAAGATACGTTGAATTTAAGAGGGGATAAAATTAAATCCTATAAACGAGAGATCTATTGATCGATCATAATTCATCAACTACTTTTTTCTTGCATTCTGTTTGTAGAATGATAATTTTTCCATCAATAGATAAGTCATTCTATTACTGTCATTCGATGTGGTAAAAACAGCAGACTGAAAAATATTTTCTGTGTGATATTGTTCCATTTTAATCGCCTCCCAAAGTTCTTTTTTAAGCGATTCTTTTTTAGAGGCATCTCTCAAAAAATTATAGGTGAGATTTCTTGTGATGGTATAAAGAAATGCATCGAAAGATTCAGACATTTCAATGCTTGCTCTGATGGACCAGAGTTTGATAAAAACTTCTTGAATAATTTCTTGAGTACTGTAACCAGATTTGGTGATTTTATAAACAAAGCCATACAATTTTTTATAGAAAAAATTAAAAACAAACCGAAAGGCTTCCTGATCTCCTTTTATAAAAGACGTTATAATTGCCGGATGCTGTTGACCGAATTTTTTCAAGAAATGGGGTTTTTTGAAATGAGTTCTTACTCAAATATACACAAAATTAAGGAACTGTAATCTTGCCCATATAGGGGTGAAAAATCATTTTTCAATAAAATGGAATAACGAAAGAATCTTTTCTCTAGTCCCTAAGCTCAGGGGTTTTATAACGGCTCTAGCAATGCTACATGAAGTGTGTTAATGATTTTTTAATTAACAAGTTGTTGTGCTTTTATCGTTTTTTAAATTTCTATCATTGCCGTCTAATTCGATAAACCCCAATGAAAAGTATTTTATTTCTTGTCAGTTTTATCTTGATCAACTGTTCTACTCAAAAGTCTGTTAATGAGGACTTTACTTTCAGTCGTTCTGTGTGTTTTGGGAAATGTCCCGCCTATATCTTACGGCTAGAAAATAAAGCATTTGTTTTTGAGATTATTGAAAATAAAGAAAAAAATCAGATTCCATTGACAAAGGAGCAGCAAGACAAAATTCGCCTATTGGTACTTAACATCAACACTCAAGATATGGACAGCTTATATGGCAACCCAAAAATCTATGACCTTCCCAAATATCAAATCCAAGAAGGAACTAAAATAATTCGGGTTGTCGATAGCCGACAAGCTCCGAATTCCATTAAAACCCTTATTAATTACTTGAATAATTTTCTTTAAAAAACCACAAAATTAAATCCAAAATCTATTATCATGAATTACAAACCGTTTTTAAAAATCAATTATTTTTTGTTATGTATCTTAATAACAATCACTTCATGCAAGAAAGAAGAACCGTTCTTTAACCTTACCTCAGTAATCAGTTCCGAAAACAAGGGACAAACCGTTGTTGAGGGAGACAAAATCATCATTAACCTAAATCTGAGTGAAGAATTATCTGAAGATCTTCCGCTGTTGTTGGACATTGTTGATGATGTGCCCAATTTTATCAATCCTGAGGACTATGACAAAACGATTCAGTTTAAAGGAAATCTGGACAATGAATGGCGCACAGCTTCAGGGAATACCTTTTATTTTCCCAAACGCAACACTTCACTTAAAATAAGATTTGCCACTCATGATGATGTACTTATGGAAACCAAGGAAGCATTTCATGCCGTGATCAAGCTTGATACTTCCAAAACAGACAACGATTTTATGGTGATGGGAATCAATGAAATTGAACCCCCTCTGATAAGCGTTGAAGACAATGATGGTGACCCAGATACAATAGGGGAGGGAACCGTAGATTTTATTGTAGATGATGATTTTAATTTTTCTTTAGTCTCAGTATCACAAGAGCGTCCTTACAATCGCTTTGAAAAATATTTTATAGATTACATTTCAAAGGACGGACTTCCTCAACATATCTATGAAGACTTAAAAAGAGTTTTAAAGTCCGGCGTTGATATCCCTATTAGAAGATTTGCCATGCTCTATTACCCCTCCCTTCAATTGGGAGGCTTTGTATATTTTGATCTGGATATTGAGGGTTGGATTGTCGCCTTAAACATTGCTTATGCCTTCCCTGATATTTTTTCCTTGGGAAGTTTTGTGTCGGATCCTCAAACCTCGGAAGAATTTGATCAATTGCTTCAAAACGATTATAATAAAGAGGGTATTTTTGGCTATGTTTTGGTGCATGAATATGGGCATTTAGCCACCTTAAACTATGAAACTCAGATTGATTATGTAGATTATTTTGAGGAGAACGTCACGGATTGTTCAACCTATTCTAATTTTGAGGGATGTACCAAACCCGAATCAGTAATCAACGGATTTTATGACAAATTTTATAAAGATTCCCCTGAGCTCAATTCGCCTTCCTTTGTAACAGAATACGCCAGTTCAATATTGGAAGAGGATCTTGCGGAATGTTTTGCCTTTTCCATTGTTCAAAACGAGATTCCCGATAGTGATGAATTCAGTAGCGGTGCGTTACAAAAAATCAATTTTGTCTGGAAACACGAGCAGCTTTCTTCTTTTAATTTTAGAAGTTTTCGCGAGGATATCCATTTGGGTTTATTGGCAGAATATTTTCAAGAGGGAGGACCCATCTTGAATTATTCCAAACATGGAAAACCTTTGCTATGTACAGATCATAAAAAAATCATTGAATCCCTAGCGGAAAGACGAAAAGCATACTTAGAAAATAATTGAAATAATTATTTATTATACAGAGACACTAAAAAACCGGAATTATTAATTCCGGTTTTTTTTAACCATGAATTACTTAGAAATTACACTTCAAAAATAGAGATATTTTAAATAGTGTTTTTCTTGAAATTAAAAAACAAAAACAACCAAGACTGCATCTGATCGCCCAGTTTTTCCTCCAAGATTTTAAAGGCTTTGGTAATATGCCCTTCCACAGTTTTTATTGAAATATTTAAATATTCAGAAATTTCGATATGCGTCAGTCCTTCTTTTTTGTTTAAGAGAAAGATATGTTTGCATTTTTTGGGCAATTTTTCAATTTCTGCATTGAGACATCGAATCAATTCCTCCAAATTTTCATGTTCAGTTTCATTCACTAAATCAATGGCTTCCATGTATTTTTTTTCTAAAAGGAGTACGGGTTTATTTTTTCGGTAGTTATCAATAAAACCGTTATATACCGCTTTATACAAAAAGCTCTGAATGGATAAATGGGGGTTTATCATTTTTCTTTGAATCCAAATTTTCACAAATACGTTTTGAACAATGTCTTCTGCATTTGCTCGATCTTGGGTGAGGCTTTGGGCATAGGCACAAAGTTTTTTATAAAAGGAATTCATCAAGAAATCATATGCCTTGGCATCTCCTTTTTGCAACTGCTGCGCTAAAAAATAATTTTTGCTGTAATCCATAGATTTTGGGGCTTCTATTTCAGTTCAATAAAATGGAGGCTTATCAAAACTATAAAAAAAAGAAAAGGGTTAATTTCATTGCCTAATCATTTTTTGAAATAAATTCTTACACAACACAAAGGAAAAATTTCTTTAGCATAGAATTTTGTATTTTATAGGGAACTAACCCCCAAGTCTATGGTTTACGCTATACTGATGGAGTCTTTTGCGGGAAAATAGATTCGGATTTTTTTTAATAATGAAGAAGCTCATTTTTGTGTTGGTACTAGTGTTCTTTAAAACCTCATTGGGTCAAGAACCTTACAATCATCGTTTTAAGGGGATAGTTTTAGACGCTCATTCAAAAACAGCAATTCCTTTTGTTCATTTCACCTATTCCAATTCAAAAGGATTTACGTCGAATGAAAAAGGCGTTTTTCATTTTGTAGACACTTTGGAACGGATTCATGTAAAAATGAGCTATGGACTCGGATTGAAATTCGAACTATAAAAACGTTGGATTACTGTTGTTGCATTACCCTCCGAATACTGGGGAAAACTCCTTTTGGGAAGGTACTTTGGGAATTGAGAATAAGGTCTTCCAAATGTTTCCGAACATAGGGAAATTCGTTTTGCAAACATCCTAAAATTCGTATGCAAAAACTTATGGGGGCGGTTTTGCTTTCGGTCATCAACCAGTCCAAAGCAAGCGTAATGATTTTTTTTTTTGGGAGTTATTTAAAGCGTCGTAATTCGTTTTTTCTTTTATAAAAGACCATAATATTTTGCTGTGCACGCGTCGCATTCCGGAGTGCTGTAGAGGAACAAGTCTTTCCAAAGAAATATTCAACTGCTCCTTATAATTCGAAAGATTTTTAAGACAGTAAAATTCCCAAACCCAAGCCGCATAAATCGCCGAACGATCAGCAGAGGCATCGTGTGCTAAATCAAAAAATTCGTCCTTCCATTCGGGCTTCGCTTCAACACAACTCAAGGCGTATAAACGGTCTTTGCGCAACGCAGTTAGGGATTCAAAACAGCGGCGTAGCGCAGTCATTCAATTACAATTGAAGTACGCGATATTCTTCATAGCATTTGCTGATGGCTTCGAGTATTTGAAGATCATTCGCTTCTTTGATAAAGGTACCCGAATAATTGCAGTTGCGAAGTATCTCATCGATGTCCAAACGTTCAATTTGAAGCAGTTGCATCAAGACTTGGCGGTCGAATTTTGAAGCCAATAAATTTTTAATTTCATCATCCTCGCGCATTTTTTTAAGCTTGCGCAATTGCTGTGGATTGGCGCCAAAGATACTATACAGAAAATCTGCCGGGTTAAAGGCGGCACCCAGTGCTTTGGAAAGGGTGGAGACATTAGGCGTCCCTCCCTCATAACCGCTGTTGAGTCCGGAGATGCTGTATCTTCGAACAGTATTGACCGGGGCATTGCGAACATCGATATCCAAATAACCGGTCAATTCGTAGGGCTTTACTACGATTTCTTCCAAAGCAAAGGCCAATTCAGTCATTTGAAATTTGGCGTTACCAAAGCGGATCATATCGTTGGTAACGGCAATTTTTAAGGGTTTATAACCCAAATACGAAAAATATAAAGTGTCGTTGGCTTGGGCTCTGATTTCAAAAACTCCATTTCCGTCTGTGATCGTTCCAATCACTTGGGTGAGGTTCAAAACATGCACACTTTGCATGGGGAGACCGGTATTTTCATTTTCCACCAATGCACTGAAATTGTCTTGTCCCCAACCCAAGTGTGCCAATAATAAAATGAAAGCAATGCCAATCTTCCTCATGGGATAAATTTAACTAAAAATCACCGAAAGATTTAGGACTTAAAAAATAATCTTTTGTTAAGACTTCAAATGAGCCAAGGCTTTCAAAAAAGCTTGAGTTGCCAATGCCCGATGGCTGATCTTATTTTTAATGGCATCACCCAACTCGGCAAAAGTCTGCGTAAATCCCGCAGGGATAAAAATGGGGTCGTATCCAAAACCTCCCGAACCGCGTTTTTCAAAGATCAAATGTCCTTTCACCAAACCTTCAAAAAGCGAGTCGCTCGCTCCAATGGAAGAGGCAATGACCGTCCGAAATTGTGCCACCGGATGCGGTAGTCCCTCCAATTCCCGCCATATTTTTTGAATGTTGTCGGCATTGTTTTTGGAGTCTCCGGCATATCTTGCCGAAAAGACACCGGGGGCTCCTCCAAGGGCTTCAATTTCCAAACCAGAATCATCGGCAAAGCAGTCCAAACCATATTTATATTTGATAAAATCCGCTTTGATTTTTGCGTTTTCTTCCAAAGTAGCACCCGTTTCTTCAATTTCTTCCCGACAGTTGATGTCTTCCAAACTCAAAAGTTGAATGCCTTGGGGAACTATTTTTTTTAATTCCTCTACTTTGTGTTGATTGTGTGTGGCAAAAATTAGTTTCATTAGTTGTTGTGATAAGGATGATTATGAAGGATTGTAAACGCACGATACAGTTGCTCGCAAAAAAATAAGCGTACCATTTGATGGGAAAAGGTCATGGAAGAAAGGCACATCCGCTTAGGAAATTTGTCATAGAGCAGCTCTGAAAATCCAAACGCTCCACCAACAATAAAGATCAACCTTCGGGTACTACTCACCATATACTGTTCAATCTCCTTAGAAAAAGCAACAGAGCTGAAGGATTTTCCTTTTTCGTCCAAAAGGATAACCACATCATCGGGCTTAATTTTTTGGAGTAGGCGAGTGGCTTCATCATTTTTCAATTGTTGGGGTAGACTTTTCTTGGCAGCTTTTGCCTCGGGCAGAAAATGGATGGAAAATTTGATATAATGTTGGATGCGTTTCGAATATTCCTCCACAGCAGGACTCCAAAAAGAACGATCGGTTTTTCCTACACACCACAATTGTATCTCCATGGGGCAAAGGTACAAAGCCTAGGGATTTTTTTAGGAATTCGGCATCGATATGATTTTGGTGCTTATCTTTGTATGAGATAAAGTTACACCACATGCCAAAATTCTTGGAACTTCCTGTAATTAAGCCTGTTGTGGTTTTTTTAAAAGCAATCAAGCCCCCAGGGTTCTTCGGTTTCTCGGTGTACGACCTTTTGGAAATGTATACCATTGGAATTGTTAAAGGCACACTAACGTCTCGGGCGGGGAGTATTTCCTTTAGTTTTTTTATGGCCTTATTCCCTTTTCTCCTCTTTATTCTTAATTTGATTCCCTTTGTGGACATGATCCCCTTTATCAAAATCGAAAATTTTGATCAAACTTTTTTGAACTATATCGAGTTGTTTATCCCCACAGAAACCCAATCCTTTTTCACCTCTATTTTTGAAGACATTCGAAGCAAACCCCGTGGGGGACTTTTGTCGTCTGTTTTTTTGTTGTCCATTTTTTTATCGGCCAATGGTGTCTCTGCCATTTTTAGCAGTTTTGAAGTGTCCTATCACGTCGCTTTTTCGAGAAATATTTTTAGACAATACCTCTTCTCCTTGGGGGTCAGTGTACTGTTAGCAGTCCTTTCTTTGGTGGCGGTTGTCGTCTTTTTTTACTTTGAATTTTATATTCTCAACAATTTGGAATCGTTAATTCCCTCCGAAATTCGTTGGACGCGGATGGGACAATTTGCCTTTTTTGGATTTTTTACTTATCTCACCATCAGTATTCTTTATTTTTTTGGAACGATAGAAGGACGTAAAATCCGATTTTTCTCTCCCGGTGCACTCATGACTACGCTCTTGTTTTTCTTGACCACCTATGGCTTTGGAATTTATGTCGAAAAATTTTCAACCTACAACCAACTCTATGGTTCCATCGGTGCCTTATTGATTTTTTTGCTCTATATCTGGATAAATTCCAATATTCTCCTGCTCGGTTTTGAATTGAATGCCACCCTCACTCGATTTAAAAGAGAACCCAAGAAAGCTTTTACTAATGAGTGAAGAAGAAATCCCATCGTCTGATTTTATAGACGTCATTCTTCCTTTGGCACTTCCCAAACCCTACACCTACAGTATAACTGCCTCAGAAGCAGCCGTATTAAAACCGGGTTTTCGAGTTGCCGTTCCCTTTGGGAAACAAAAAATTTACACAGCCATAGTGACCAAGGTTCATCGTGTTGCTCCGCAAACCTACACACCCAAGCCCATTGCGTTGATTTTGGACGAAAGGCCAACGATCACTTTGGTTCAACTGGAGTTTTGGAAATGGATGGCGACCTATTATATGTGTCCCATGGGGGCTATTCTCAACGCGGCCCTGCCCGGCCCTTTGTTACTGGAAAGCGAGACCATTTTGATTAAAAAAGAGGTTGCAGCAGTGGAGCTTTTGGAGCAACTCACCGATGACCAATACCTGATTTATGAGGCACTTTCCCAAAAATCTTTGAGCGTCAACGAAATCATGCAAATCACCGATCGAAAAACGGTGATGCCGCTTTTGCAGCAAATGTTGCAATTGGGACTGCTGGAAATGCACCAATACCTCAATGAAAAATATACCCCCAAATGGGTGCGTTATGTGCGTCTTGCTCCTGCCTTTCATCCCGAGGGGGCAGAACAACAAGTTTTTGATCAGCTTCAGCGTTCGCCCAAACAAACTCAAATTATTCTTGCACTTTTTCAGGAATCCTTAAATAAAGAAACGTGGCATAAATTGTCGCGGATAAAAGCATTGGCGCAGGCCACTTCCGGACAAATTAAAATCTTGATTGACAAAGCAATACTAGAAGAAACCAAACTGCAAGAAGATCGGGTGTTGATCGCTCATCCCAAGGAAGAAGAAGCCGCGAAAACGCTGTCTGAAGCACAAACCCAAGCTTTTGATGGCATCAAAGCAGCCTTCGAAAATAAAGCAACAGTGCTGTTTGAGGGAGTTACGGCTTCGGGCAAAACTGAGGTGTATATCCAGCTCATCAATGCGTATTTGGAAGCGGGAAAACAAGTATTATACTTGCTTCCCGAAATTTCCCTCACCTCTCAAATTGTTAGCCGTTTGACGGCGCGTTTTAAAAATAGAATTGGAGTATATCATTCTAAATTTACTCCTAATGAACGCACCGAGGTTTGGGATCAAGTGCTTCAGGAAAAAGAGCAAAGTCAATTGATCATTGGTGCGCGTTCTGCGGTTTTACTTCCCTTTCAAAATTTGGGTTTGATCATCGTCGATGAAGAACACGAAACCTCATACAAGCAATTTGATCCGGCACCGCGCTATCACGCCCGCGATAGTGCCATTTATTTGGCGCATCAAATGCAGGCCAAAGTGCTGTTGGGATCTGCCACTCCTGCTGTAGAAACTGCCGAAAATGTCCGCAGTGGAAAATTTGGCTGGGTGCAGTTGCAAGAACGTTTTGGGGGAATTGCTTTGCCTAAAATCACCCTATTGGATTTAAAAGAAGCGCATCGCAAAAAACAGATGAAAGGTGTTTTTTCCGAACCACTATTGAACGCGATGAAAGCTGCTTTGGCGGCCGAAAAACAAATTATTATTTTTCAAAACCGCCGTGGCTATGCTCCCATTGCAGAATGTTTTAGCTGTGGCTACACCCCCCAATGCACCCAATGTGATGTGAGTTTGACCTATCACCAAACCAACAACCAATTGCGTTGTCACTATTGTGGCTATCACATTGCCATGCCCCAGCAGTGCCATAGTTGTGGCATGCCCACCATGGACACCAAAGGGGTTGGTACCCAACAAATACAAGAGCAGATTGAGAACCTATTTCCCGAGGTTGCGGTGGGAAGAATGGATTGGGACAGTACGCGTGGAAAATGGGATTTTGATAAAATCATTGCCGCTTTTAGCCAACAAGAAATTCAAATTTTGGTGGGTACTCAGATGGTCGTCAAGGGATTGGATTTTAAAAATGTGGTTTTGGTAGGAGTCATCAATGCGGATCATTTGTTGAATTTCCCGGATTTTAGAGCCCACGAGCGCAGTTTTCAGATGCTCTGTCAAGTAGCGGGCAGGGCAGGCAGGTTTGGCAAACAAGGCAATGTCATCATTCAGACCTACCAACCCGAGAGCCCTGTTTTACGACAAGTTGTCCATCACAATTACGAAACCTTTTTTAAGGAGCAAATGAAAGAACGGTTTGAATATCAGTATCCGCCCTATAACCGTTTGATTCAAATTACTTTTAAAAACAAAAATATGGACGCGCTAAACAAAGGCGCAGATTGGTTTTCTAATGTGCTAAAGCAGTCCTATAGTGGAACCATTCTTGGCCCCGTTTTTCCGGCGGTGGCGCGCGTCCGAAATCTATACATCAAACAGCTATTGATAAAATCCAATGACAGCATACAAGTGTCGCAACTCAAACAATTGATTGAGCGAATCCATATGAGTTTTAGTGCCGTAGGTAGTTTTAGAAGTATTCGTGTAAATATCGATGTCGATCCCTATTAATTTTCAGAATAGGACTTCTGAAAATACTTTTTTTGAGTCCGACTGAGAGGAAGCAGATTGCCCGCAACATCTACTTTGGAATTGGTATAGTTGACCACTTTGGAGAGGTTGATTATATAGGATTTATGAATGCGAATGAATTGATCTTCGGGCAGGCGACTCAAAAAGGATTTCATGGTGGAGTAGACCACATATTTTTTCTTTTCTGTAACCACCCGAATGTAATCTCCCATGGCTTCAATCCATTGAATATTTTTTAAAATTATTTTCTCACTTTTCAAATTACTCTTGATTTCAATGTAGGAAATTTCTTCTTTTTCCAAATTGGCAATCATTTTTCGTTGTTTGAGTCGGGCTACAGATATCTCAAACCGCTCTGCCGAATAGGGGGGTGCCACACAGTCCATCAAATTAAGTTGAAACGCCTTGAGCGCATCTTTTGGATTGTCGGTTAACAAAACAACTTCGGTAGGGTCTTTTAGTTTCTCCATAAACTCAAAGCCCGAAAAAACAGGGAGTTTGGCTGCCAAAAAAATTAAATCAACCGTATTATAATCCAAAAAATTATAAGCTTCCACCGAATTAGAAAATTCACCAACCCATTCCAAATTATCAATTTTTCGCAAAATATGATTCAACTGAAGTCGATTCAAAGGGTTTCCGTCAACGATGATAAAACGTAGGCACATAGAAATAGTAAGTATATATCAACAAATTTATAAAAAATAATTTGGATTAAATAAGTCATTAATTTTGGTTAACTCTGAGGATTCATCTATTTTTGCCAACCAAAATTATATAATATGAACCATTACGAAACTGTTTTCATTCTGAATCCCGTTCTATCTGAAACCCAGATAGAGGAAGCAGTTCAAAAATTTGAAGCCTTGATTACTTCTAATGAAGGAAGTATCACAAGTCGCGAAAATTGGGGGCTAAAAAAATTAGCTTATCCTATTCAAAACAAAAAAAGTGGCTTTTATCACCTTTTTGAATTTACTGCACCCAACACAACCATCCAAAATTTAGAAGTTGAATTTCGTCGAGACGAACGTGTGATGCGTTACCTCACTGTGAAACTTGACAAAGATGCCTTAGCATGGGCAGAAAAACGCAGAAAAAAACTTAAAGCAAAAGCATAAGCCATGTCCAAAATTGAAGAACAATCCTCTGGAAAGAAAGAAGGTGAAATCAGATATTTAACCCCTTTAAATATCGACACCAATGTTGTAAAAAAATACTGTCGTTTCAAACGTTCCGGTATTAAGTACATCGATTATAAAGACGCTGACTTTTTATTAAAGTTTGTCAACGAGCAAGGAAAGATTTTACCCCGTCGTTTAACGGGAACTTCGTTAAAATACCAACGTAAAGTTTCTGTTGCTGTTAAAAGAGCACGTCATTTGGCTTTGATGCCTTATGTTGCTGATATGTTAAAATAACTAAAGACACGATCATGGAATTAATATTAAAAGAAGATGTCCAAAATGTGGGCTTTAAAGATGAAATTGTGAGCGTGAAAAATGGTTATGGACGTAACTATTTAATCCCTCAAGGAAAAGCCGTTATTGCAACAGTTTCTGCCAAAAAAGTTTTAGCAGAAAACATCAAGCAACGCGCTTTTAAAGAAAAACATGTCATTGCAGAGGCAAATGCCCAAGCTGACAAAATCAAAGCGTTGAATGTTCAATTGGCTTCCAAAGTAGGTTCCGGCGATAAATTGTTTGGATCGATTTCCAATGCAGACTTGGCCGAAGCAATTACTGCTCAAGGAGAAGCTATTGACAAAAAATTCGTTTCAATTCCTGGGCGTACCATCAAACGTCTTGGTAAATACGAAGCCATCATCCGATTGCATCGTGAAGTGAGTTTTTCATTTCCTTTTGAAGTGATCCCCGAAAAGGGAGCTTAATTTAAAATTTTCACAAGCCCACTTCGAGTGGGCTTTTTTTATGTCCAAAAATGAAATACCACCGTTTGTTGCCGGAGCAATTTGAAACTTTACACAAAGAGTTTGCTACTTTTTTGGCGGCCAATGGAATCGACAAGTCAAAATGGGACGTCATCAAACAAGAAGAGGATGTTTTGATGAACTCCTATTTGGATGCCTTTAGCGATGTAGTTTGGGAAAAAATTTTAGAGCAATGCGATTATTTGGAATTTTCGGATGCCCGTCACTTTTTCTTATTTCATTGTCAAAAAGAGCAAATGCAAACCTTTGTGATCAAGGTCGCTCAGGCCTGTCCCGATTTGAATACCGAAGCCGGAGGACAATGGTTAGACCGCCACTGGCAAACAGATGCGGTTGAAATTTTGGAAGGACAAAAAGCCTATTCCAAAGAACGCGCTGCCGTACTTTACGATTTTCTTCGAAAAGGAGCGGTCATCACCAAGGGGGTTCGTTACAAAGCCTTTAAAAGTTATTTTTCCAATTCAGCAAAATAGAAGATATTTGCGGTAAGATTATCCTATGGCAATAAAACCCGCAACTACCAAAGGCACTCGAGATTTTTCCTCAAAGGAAATTGCGCGTCGAAACTTCATTAAAAATTGTTTACAAAACGTTTTTGAAAATTTTGGTTTTCAACCTATTGAAACACCCACTTTTGAACGTTTGGAAACCCTCACAGGAGTTTATGGTGAAGAAGGAGACCGCTTGGTTTTTAAGGTACTGAATTCTGGGGAAAAGGTTAAAAAAGCAGATTTGGCTGCCCTTGCCGCAGGGGATTATCAAAAATTTTCTCGCTCCTTGTCCGAAAAGGCTTTGCGCTACGACCTTACCGTCCCCTTTGCCCGTTATGTTGCGCAACATCAAAATGAGCTTTCCTTTCCTTTCCGACGTTACCAAATTCAACCGGTATGGCGTGCAGACCGACCGCAACACGGGCGTTTTCAAGAGTTTTATCAATGTGATGTAGATATTTTGGGCGATCGTTCCCTTTGGCAAGAAGTGGAAATGCTGACACTCTACGATCAAGCTTTTTCCGATTTGGGAATTAAAGGGGTCACGCTTAAAATTAATCATCGAAAAATTCTTGCCGCCATGGCGACTTTACTTCAAGCGGGCGACCGTTTAAGTGCATTTACCGTTGCCATGGATAAGATGGATAAAATTGGTCGCGAAGGGGTTTTGGAAGAATTAAAAAACAATGATTTTTCCGAGGAGGCTTTGCATACTTTAGAAACAGTACTCAATATTAGGGGCAGTGCTCAGGAAAAGTTACAACAACTCGAACCGCTGCTCCAAAACCAACCGGAAGGACGGGAGGGTTTGAACGAAATGAAATTTATTTTAGATAGTTTCAAAATGCAACCCCTTCAAAACGTTCATTTGGAATTTGATCTAACCCTTGCCCGAGGTCTGCACTATTATACGGGGATGATTGTTGAAGTGGCAGCTCCCGCCGAAGTAAAAATGGGATCCATTGGAGGTGGCGGTCGTTATGACGATTTAACAGCGACTTTTGGGCTGAAAGACATGAGCGGCATTGGAATTTCTTTTGGTTTTGAGCGTATTTACTTGGTCATGGAAGCCCTTGAGCTTTTTCCTCCGGATATTGAAAAATCTACTCAGTTGCTGTTTCTCAATTTTGATGAAGCAGCAGTACAAAGGGTTTTTCCTAAGCTTTTGGAATTAAGAAATAGGGGTATTTCCACAGAATTATATCCCACCGCTGCCAAACTTAAAAAGCAATTGAATTATGCGGATCAGAAAAAAATTCCTTGGGTGGTACTCATCGGGTCGACCGAATTGGAAAAAGAGGAATTCGTATTGAAAAACATGAACTCCGGAGAACAAACACCTTACCCGTTGTCCGATTTAGTCGCTGTGTTAAAGGATAAAATAATCGCTTAAGACTCTATTGAAGTCGGCTTGCGATACTTTTGAAAAGGCTGTTTCAACAACTGATCGATTTTTCCGTTTGCATTTTCATCGAAAAACACATCCACCCCGTAAACCACTTTTTCACGATCCATTCTACTAAAAGTGCCGAACAAGCGATCCCAAATGGAAAAAATGTTTCCGTAATTGGTGTCGGTGTAGGGAAGTTTATAATGATGATGGATTTTGTGCATATCCGGAGAGACCACTACATAACTCAGCCATAAATCCACTTTTTTGGGTAAAGAAATATTGGCATGGGTGAATTGGGTGGCCACCAAAGACAAGGACTGATACAACATCACAATTCCAATGCCCGTTCCAATTACAAAAACGCCAAACAGTGTAAAAATAAAACGAATCACACTCTCCAAAGGATGGTGTCGATTCGCTGTGGTAGTGTCCACATAATGGTCGCTGTGATGCACCAAATGAATCATCCAAAGCGGTTGGATACGGTGTTCTGTCCAATGGGGAAAATAGGCACCCACCAAATCCAGGAGCAACAAGCCCAGCAGGACATGAAGCCAAAGCGGAAGTTCCGGTAACCATTGTAAAACCCCAAAGTTTTCAGTAACCACCCAATCCGATGTTTGAATCAGCAAAAAAGCCAAAATAAAATTGATGATTACAGTAGTTAAAGTAAAAAACAGATTGGGAACGGCGTGTTTCCATTTTTTATAAGGGGTCAATTTTAGGGGTAATTGATTTTCCAACAACCAAAACAGGGTTAATCCACCCACCAGAATAAGGCTGCGATGCAAAGATGGGATTTCCTCAAAATACGCGATAAGCTGCTCCATAAATCCAAATTTTGTTCAAATTACAAATATTTTTGAAAGCAATATGTATGGATTTATGATTGACATTTATTTCTCAAATTTTAAGAATCCCCTATTTTTTTTGTAGGTTTAAATAATAATGTAAAAATATGAAACGAAAAGACTTTATAAAACAGACTGCAGCCTTTGCCGGGGGGAGTTTTTTTCTTCCCACAGTGGATGGATTTGCAAAAAGCATGGGCGTTTTGGGTGCGAATGATCGCGTTCGAGTAGGGGCCATAGGAATTAATGGAATGGGCTGGTCAGACACCAAATCGCTGATGAAGATCGCCGGCGTGGAGATCGTTGCCATTTGTGATGTCGATCAAAATGTCATCGACAAACGCCAAGCCGAATTAGCGGCGAAAGACATCAAGGTGAAAACCTATACGGACTATCGAAAATTATTGGATCAAAAAGACATAGATGTGGTGGTGATTGGAAGCCCCGATCATTGGCATGCCTTAATGATGGTTCATGCTTCCGAAGCCGGAAAACATGTCTATGTAGAAAAACCCATCGGGAATTCGATCGGTGAATGCCGCGCCATGGTGGCTGCTCAAGAGCGATACAACAATGTGGTTCAAGTGGGGCAATGGCAACGGAGTCAACAGCATTTTCAAAACGCAGTAGATTTTATAGCAACAGGTCAATTGGGACCTATCCGGACTGTAAAAGTTTGGTGCTATCAGGGATGGATGCGACCACAGCCCGTGGTAGCCGACAGTGCCCCTCCGACGGGCGTGGATTTCAAAAGCTGGTTGGGACCCGCACCCATGCGCAGCTTTAACGCAAGCCGATTTCATTTTCACTTTCGCTGGTTTTGGGACTATGCAGGAGGGCTAATGACCGATTGGGGCGTGCATTTATTGGATTATGCACTTTTAGGAATGAAGGCGGAAGCCCCCAAATCCATAGTGGGTCTAGGAGGGAAATTTGCCTATCCCGAATTGGCCGAAGAGACTCCCGATACGCTCACCACCCTCTACGAATTTGATAAATTCAATATGGTTTGGGACTCCGCAATGGGAATTGACAACGGATCCTATGGAAGAGATCACGGAATCGCTTTTATTGGAAATCACGGTACCTTGATCCTCAACCGTGGTGGTTGGGAAGTCATTGAAGAGAAAAACAGTGAAAGTAAAATAGTAAAACCCTTGGAAAGCAGACTGGACAATGGTTTGGATAAACATACTGAAAACTTTATACAAGCGGTGCGAAACAATACGCCCGCTTCGGTGAATTGCTCCATCCAGCAAGGGGCGCATGTAGCCACTGTGGCGCAAATGGGAAATATTTCGTTCCGTACTGGAGATAAATTAATTTGGGACAAAGAAAAAGAAGCGTTTACTGACGCAAGTGTCAACGCCTCCTATCTCACCAAAGAATATCATAATGGCTATACCTTACCCAACCTTTAAAATTTAAACACAACATGAAACATTTTTTAACTCTTTTTTTTATTGGCTCAATTTTATTTGCTCAAGACCGACCCAAACCGGAAGAAACCGAAGTTTGGGAGCCGGAACCCAGGGTTGTAGCTCCGGGAATTTATAACGGTCCCCCCAGTGATGCTGTGGTTTTGTTCGACGGCACCGACCTGTCCAAATGGAGAAATGCCGCCAATCACGAAGCCGCGGAATGGACAATCAACAAGGATGGCTCGATGACCGTAAAACCAAGATCAGGCAGTATAGAAACCACCGAAGACCACGGCTCCATACAGTTGCATGTGGAATGGAAATCCCCAACCGTCATTAAAGGAGAAGGTCAGGGCAGAGGCAACAGTGGAATTATTTTTCAAAGACGCTATGAAGTCCAAGTGTTGGACAGTTATAACAATAGAACCTATTCCAACGGACAAGCGACTTCGATCTACAAACAGCACATTCCTTTGGTGAATGCCATGCGTCCCACGGGAGAATGGCAGACCTATGATATCGTGTTTACCGAACCCAAATTTGACGCCGATGGAAATAAAATCACCTCTGGTAGATTTACTGTTTTTCACAACGGAATCATCGTACAAAACAGTGTGGAGATTTTAGGGACTACAGAACACATCGGTGCCCCCAAAAATAAAAGAGACGATATGCCGGGCTATGAAGATCAGAAACACAATCATCGCACCTTGATGTTACAAGACCACGGAGATTTGGTCAGCTACCGAAATATTTGGATGCGTAAACTTTAAGCCTTCCAATGGAAAATGGGTCGCATCAAGACCCATTTTTCGTTAGGTTTTGCCGTGGGAAGTGCCACCTGGTATTCCCACATTAGCGATTCCCACTTTTGTACAAATGGATTTTGAGCGTCATGAAAGGCTTTTTCTTCCAAGGAAAAATGATCTTCGGTATCCATAATCATAAACAATCGCTCTTCTATGCGATAGATTTCCATAGCAGAAATTCCAGCTTGTTCAAAAGTTTGAAGAATTTCTGGCCAAACAGCTTCATGATGCTTTTCATAGGCTCGGATGCTTTCCGGGTCGGGTTGTAGATCCAAAGCAAAACAATATCTTTTCACAGTAATAGGAATTAAGAAGGATTGATTTTATTTTTTGGCGTTCGCCACCAACAGCGAACTATAATAGAAAATATAGATAAAACTCAACAGAGGCAAAGCAAAGGAAAGATTGATTTCCGAAATCCCCATCCACTGAAGATCGGCCACTCCATCGCCTCCGAGGTCGATAATATTTCCTTGAAATTTAGGCATCAATGCACCCCCAACAATTGCCATAACCAATGCTGCAGCTCCGATTTTTGTGTCCGAAACATTCAGTCCGCTCAGCGTTTCTCCATAAATGGTGGGGAACATAATGGACATAAAAAAACTAATGCACACCAAGGCGAACATTCCAAAAGTTCCGGTACTGCCAATCGTCAACAAGGTGCAGACACCTGCCAAAACGGCAAAGCCCCGTAGCAATTGAGCAGCGTTGATATATTGCAATAAATAGGTACCGATCATTCTTCCCAAAAGGAACAGCACAAAAGCACCAAATTGATAGGTGGCGGCATCGGTATTGGAGATTCCTCTAGCTTCCGCATATTGGTAGATATAGGTCCAACACATGATTTGTGCTCCCACATAAAAGGCCTGCGCAAAAACGCCCATACGATACATTTTCTTTTCAAATAAGGCCAGCAATGTTTTTCCAAGCGGGGGGACCGCTCCCTCCTCTTTGGCCAAGGGCATTTTCACCAAACTGATCAGTACCAAAAACCCCAAAACAAATAATCCCAAAATCACATAGGGATCACGAATGACCATCAGGTCGGAAGTGCGAATCAGGATTTTTTTAGCCTCGTCCAAGGCAGCAAAAGATTCAATATCATCGGACTGTAGGCGTTTTAAAACGAACTGTTGCGCAACCAAAAGCCCCATCAACAAGCCCAAGGGATTGAAGGCTTGTGCCAAATTTAGGCGTCGTGTTCCTGTTGCGGGACTGCCCATGGAAATGATATAGGGATTGGCGGTAGTTTCCAAAAATGCCAACCCAAAAGTGAGGATGTATAAACCCAAACAGAAAAACCAAAATTGTTCCGTAATCGCCGCTGGATAGAATAATAAAGCTCCCCCAGCATAAAGCGAAAGACCAATAATAATTCCGATTTTATAATTGTATTTGCGAACAAAATAAGCCGCCGGTAATGCCATACAAAAATAGCCGCCATAGAAAGCCATTTGAACCCAAGCCGCCTGGGCATTGCTCAATTCCAATACTTTTTTAAAGGCCTGCACCATAGGATCGGTAACGGCATTGGCAAAACCCCAAAGAGCAAACAAAGAACTGACAATCAGAAAAGGAAGGATCATTTTCTTTTCTAGGGTAGGGGGATTGTGGGTGGATTTTTTTTCGGTCATAAAGTTGATTTATAGAGCTCTGTCCAGATGTGTATAGCCACCATCTACGTAACAGAGCTGTCCAGTAGTGTGACTTGATTTGTCGGAAATTAAGAAAGCTACCGTGTGGGCAATTTCTGCAGCTGTGGTCATGCGTTGTTCCAAAGGAATTTTTGCTTCAATGCTTTTCAGCTTTTCTTCAGAATTAGGAAGGCTGGCAATCCACTTTTCATATAACGGAGTAAAACATTCCGCCACGATCACAGCGTTTACACGAATGGAATATTTAAGTAATTCAACCGCCCATTCACGAGTCAGTGCATTGCGGCCGCCATTGGCAGCGGCATAGCCCGAGGTATTGCCTTGGCCGGTTTCAGCTACTTTGGAGCCAATATTTACAATACTGCCTTTGCTCTTTTTTAGATAGGGCAAGCAAGCCTGCGCCATCAGGTAATAATGGGTTAAATTTCTTTGAATGGAACGCATAAAATCCTGGTGATTGCCCTTTTCAAGACCCACCCCATCATTGATTCCAGCATTATTGACCAAACCGTCAATGCGACCGTAGTGATCGAAAGTGTGATTTACAGCGGCTATACAAGCCTCTGCATCGGTCAATTCAGCGTGGACATACGAGGCTTTTATTCCCCTTGCTATAAGTGCGTTTACGACCGTTTCCATGCTTTTCTGATCCCGACTCACGATGACCGGAAGTGCCCCTTCGTCGGCTAAGCAATTCACAATACCCAAACCAATACCTTTGGATCCTCCCGTTACGATGATGACTTTATCTTTTAGTCCTAAATCCATTTTTAAATTTTATATAAACGTTCTGTATTTCCACTAAAAATTGCGGTTTTTTCAGGGTCTGTAAAGCTCGAAAAATAAGACTTTACCACATCGAGTACCGCCGTATATCCCCCTGCGACTTGACAAACCGGCCAATCCGAACCAAACATCAGGCGTTGTGTACCAAAAGCCTCAACTACGGCATCCAAATAGGGCATAAAATCTTTTTTTCCCCACGATGACCAATCTGCTTCGGTCACCAAACCAGAAATTTTACAACTGACATGGGGGCGTTCTCCCAAAGCCAAAAGCTGCTTTTTCCAAGGTTCAAGGATTCCTTTTTTGATATACGGTTTGGCACAGTGATCCAGAATAAAAGACTGCTGCGGAAAAGCATCAACCAGTGCCAAGGCTTCCTCCAATTGATGCGGAAAAATCAATAGATCATAACTCCAATCAAGAGCGGATAAAAGCCCAATACCCCTTCTGAAATCTTTTCGATTCATATAACCCAAAGGTTCTTTTTGGACGATATGGCGCAATCCTTTTAGTTTTTTATGGGGTCGATAGACCGCTAAACGATCCGAAAGTGTGGGGGAACATAAATCCAACCAACCCACCACGCCTTTAATAAAGTTGTGTTCTTCTGCCAAGGCTAAAAGGAAATCAGTTTCTGCTTCCGAAGTATCGGCCTGAACGGCAATACTCCCCTCAACGCCATTGTTTTCATAAATGGGCAGTACATCAACGGGAAGAAAATCACGTTGTAAAACAGCCATACTGGCATCAATCCATGCATCTCTGACGGGATCGAATTTCCAAAAATGTTGATGGCTGTCGAGAATTTTCATTTAGAAAAGGGAATGGTTTTTTGTTTGGAAACACCCAGGCCATCGATTCCCAATTCCATCACGTCTCCGGCTTTCAAGTAGCGGGGCGGATCAAAACCTAAACCAACACCCGCAGGGGTTCCGGTGGAAATAATATCACCGGGTAATAAGGTCATAAACTGACTGATATAGCTCACCACTGTAGGAATGTCAAAGACAAAATCAGAGGTGTTGCTGTCTTGAAGGAGTTCATCGTTTAATTTTAACCACAAATTCAAATCGTGGGGGTTTGCAATTTCATCTTTGGTGGCGATAAAAGGACCCAAAGGAGCAAAAGTATCACAACTTTTTCCCTTTACCCATTGTCCGGAACGTTCCAACTGAAAACCCCGTTCACTGATGTCGTTGTGTAAAGTATATCCCGCTACATAATCCAGAGCATCCTCTTTTTCGACATAGGAGGCTTTTTTGCCAATAACCACTGCCAATTCTACTTCCCAGTCGGTTTTATCCCCACCTCTGGGGAGCATAACGTCATCGTTGGGACCGCAAAGGGCTGTAGTTGCTTTAAAAAACAATACGGGTTCTTTGGGAATCTCCATGCCACTTTCTTTGGCGTGTTTGCTGTAGTTAAGCCCCACACAAATGATTTTTGACGGATCAGCGATGGGCGCACCCAACCGGGATCCTGGGGGAATCAAAGGGCAGTTGGCTTGGTTGTCCTGCCACCAAGCGGCTAACTTTTCCAATCCTCCTTCAGCCAAAAAAGCACTGTCGTAGTCCGCTGTAAATGCACTAAGATCGTACTGTTTTCCTTCCCATTCCAATCCTGCTTTTTCTTTGCCGGCAGCTCCAAATCGAATTAACTTCATGTCTTATCTATAAATTTTAACTGTTTAATCGTATAAAACCTCCATCAATGGGGAGGTCGGTTCCGGTGATAAAAGTAGCTTCATCGGAACAAAGAAAAAGCACCAAATCAGCAACCTCCTGTGGAGTTCCCATCCGACCAATGGGTTGCGTTTTAGAAAGTTTTTCAAACATTTCATCTTCTTTTCCGGGATAGTTTTTTTTGATAAATCCGTCCACAAAGGGCGTGTGTATCCGTGCCGGAGAGATACTATTGCAACGAATGCCATCATTGATAAAATCTTTAGCGATGGAATAGGTCATGGATAAAACGGCTCCTTTGGTCATCGAATAGGCAAACCGATCTGCAATTCCCAAACTTCCAGCAATGGAGGCAATATTGACGATATTTCCCGATTTTTGTTGTTTCATTTTGGGGAGGACGGCTTTGGCGGCGTGAAATACGCCTTTGATATTGACCGCATACAAACGATCCAAATCTTCTGGACTAGTGTTTTCGAGACTGCCCACATGTGCAATTCCTGCATTGTTAATCAATGCATCAATGCGTTCAAATTGGGCGACACAGGCAGTGACTTCAGAAAAGTTGGAAACATCACAGGCAAGGGGTAGTGCCTTGCCTCCTGCAGCATGAATTTTTTGACAGGTTTCTTCAGCAGCTTCTGGGTGGACATCCAAAACGCCAAGCGTTGCATTTTGCAAGGCCAAGGTTTGGGCAATTGCTGCTCCAATACCGCTTCCACCTCCGGTAACAAGTATGGTTTTTGCGCTCAGGTCAAATTTCATTTGCCTTTTCTGATTTGATTAATATTTGGAAATTTCCAATGAAATCAAATATAACGAAAAGGTGTATAAAAAATAAGCCTCCTTTTTATAAAAGAAAAATTAAATGCCTATCGCTTGAATTTTTTCTTTTTGTGTTTGGATTGAAGCGGAAAGGTTTTTCCTTTTTTGGTCAATTCTACATTGACTTTTCGATCGTCAATAATCAAATTATCAAAAGCTTTGAGCACCAGGTCGCGGTTGTCTTTGTGAGTAGAAAAGAAAGAAAAGTTTTTCATGACTTCCACTTGAAAAACATCGTCTTGCCCCAAATTTAATAGGGAGCGTATAAAGTCTTTCAGGGTAGTCCACTCATATTGATCACGGGCACCGATATTGATAAAGAAGCGGTCTTTGTCCGCCGGAGCATTGATTTTTTTGTCGGAACGGCGCTCTGAACGGAGATTGGAGTCCCCCTCAGCGCGATCACGACTAAATTCCATCGCTTTGGGATGCAGATCAAAATTCCTAAACTCTTTTGACAAGAACAGCTCTATTAATGTTTCTTTTGGAGTCGTCTCAAACGCCTCAATCACTTTGGGAAGATAACTGTGGAGGTCACTTTTTATGGGAGTATTTTTTACTTGCTCCACCCAATGGTTGATTTTTGAATGAAAAACTTCCTCTGGGGAAGGCATTTCCATCTCTGTGAGTTTGGTTTGTAATTTGTTTTCAATCGATTTGATTTTTCTTCGATCGGATTTTGTAATAAAAATCACCGATGTTCCTTCTTTTCCCGCACGTCCAGTTCGACCACTGCGGTGGGTATAGGTTTCAATTTCATCGGGCAATTGATAATTGATCACGTGGGTAATGTCATCCACGTCGATTCCTCGTGCGGCAACATCTGTAGCAATCAACAATTGAATTTTTTTCTTGCGGAAAGACTGCATCACGATATCCCGTTGATTTTGGCTTAAATCTCCGTGAAGGGCAGCGGCTTTATAGCCATCCTGAATAAGTTTTTCGGCAACCTTTTGGGTTTCAATTTTGGTACGGCAAAATACACAAGCAAAAATTTCCGGATTCATACTCACCACGGATCTCAACGCTGTGTAGCGTTCGCGACCGGGAACAATAAAGTACTGATGGGCAATGTTTTTTGCTCCAGAGTTTTTGGTACCCACCGTAATTTCAATTGGCTTGTGCATGAATTTTTTGGCAATGGTATGAACTTCTGGGGGCATGGTAGCAGAAAACAACCAAGAGCTTTTTCCTTTGGGGGTGTGCGTCAATATGGATTGAATATCTTCAAAAAAGCCCATATTCAGCATCTCATCGGCTTCGTCCAGCACACAGTATTCAATAGCACTGATGTCCACCAATTTTCTGCGAATCATGTCTTTCAGTCTTCCGGGAGTGGCCACAACAATCTGTGCGCCCCGGCGAATTTTATTCGCTTGTTCTGTAATGTTTGCGCCTCCGTAGATGGCGACAATATTCACATTTTTTAGGGCTTCACCATAAATCCCCATTTCATTGGTGATTTGCATACACAATTCTCGAGTGGGTGAGAGGATCAATCCCTGAGTGGCCCTGACCGTTGGATCGATTTTTTGGAGCATGGGAAAACCAAAAGCGGCCGTTTTTCCGGTTCCTGTTTGCGCAAGGGCAACCAAATCTGTTTTTTGTTCTAAAAGTATGGGGATTACCTTTTCTTGAACCTCGGAGGGAGTTTCGAAACCTAGTTTCTCAACGGCTTGAAGAAGTTCTGCGTTGAGTCCTAGGGACTTAAAAGTTGTCATAAATAGTATTATGGCGCAAAAGTAGTCTAAATAAAACGGTTGAAGTGGCTTTTAGTACTAATTTTTATAAACTCATTATTAAACAAAAAAAATCCTGCCGTTTTAAGCAGGACTTCTTTCTATTGCAATAATTTTAAATTATACTTTAAAACCATCTCTGTAAGTACGCGTCACATATTGATTGGCTGCCTCAAGATTGGTAATTCTCATATTTTCACCATCCCATAGGAGTTTTTTGCGTGCGTAATAATCCATGCGACCTTCGGCATTTTCTTTGCGCAACATAAAACTACGAATGGCTAAATTCCCCATCAAAACGGTTTCCGTCATGGGGCCAGCATAGTCAAAGGAGGAGGTCAATGCCAAATGCTCTGGGCTGTTGAATCCAGCTTTACAAGCATCTACCCATTTGCGTTGATGTCCGTATTCGGGTTCGGTCATTTTCTCCACCTCAGGTCCAAAATTTGTAGTACCATCATTCAGATAGAGTTTTGGCATTAAAGGGGAACTGTCGTTGATGTTGGTGGAAATAATCCCTTTTTCCCCGATGATTAAAACACCGTTGGCACTGTCTTTTCCACCAATATCACTGTTGGGTGGAATAATGTCGGGATGTGCAGGTCGGATACCGCCATCCATCCAGGACATTTTTATCGCCGATTTTGTTTTTTCTGTAGCATCAAAATCCAGTGTGATGAGGGAAGAAGCAGGACAGCCTTCGGGATTGTAGTCGGGCGTCCACATCTGACTGTAAACACTACCCACGCTACATTCCGCTCCGGTGGGATATTTCAATCCCAAAGTGCGGAAGGGAATATCGATCAAATGACAACCCACATCTCCCAAGGCTCCGGTGCCGTAGTCCCACCAACCTCTCCAACTGAAGGGATGCATATTGGGGGTATAGGGTTTTTCGGGAGCGGGGCCGAGCCATAAATCCCAATTCAAGGCCGTCGGTTTGGAGCTTGGATCGGAAGCCGGCATGGGGACACCTTGCGGCCATACCGGTCGATTGGTCCATACTTGGACTTCAGAAATGGCACCAATAGTTCCTTTATCAACCCAATCTTGCACCATGTTCAGCAATGGATTTGAGCCTCCTTGATTTCCCATTTGGGTAACCACTTTTTGAGTTCGTGCCATTTCTGTTAGAATACGTGCTTCTCTAATGTTATGGGTCATGGGTTTTTGCACATAAACGTGGATGCCTCGTTGCATGGCAAAAACGGCCGCCGGACCGTGGACATGATCGGGCGTTGAAATGGTCACCGCATCAATGTCTTTTTCTTCGTCAAGCATTTCTCTGTAGTCTGCATAAACTTTTGCTTTGGGAAAAGCCTCTACAGATTTTTTGGCACTGCCTGAGAAATCCACATCACAGAGTGCTACAACGCGTTCTCTTCCTTTCACAGAGGCATTATTGATGTCACTGGCACCTTTTCCACCGGCACCAATAGCGGCCAAATTGAGTTGATCGCTAGGAGCTATAAATCCAGGACCGCCCAACACATTTCTGGGAACAATCATGATGGAAGCTGCTGCGACTCCGTTTTTAATAAAAGATCGCCGTGAGTTTAAATTTTTTTTTGATTTCATCCGAACTGTATTTTGGTTAAAGAATTTTAAAGATAACGAAATAGTTGTGGTTTACAAGGGTTTAGTTGTTGTCGAGGGCATGAACAATTTTTTGGTTGATAGCCCGCAACCGGTCTTCTTCTAGTTTGATGACTTTTCTGTCATAGGTCATCAAACCATTCACTTCCACTTCCACATCCGTGGTTTGGGTATAGATGGCAGCGGAAAAACCGGAAGCAATCATTTTATATAACTCCTCGGCATAGGCAACATATTGATCGGTGACGGCTTTGGAATCTTTAAATTGCACATAGCCCCAGTTGCGATCGGGTTGCCACAAATGTCCTTCCAAAGCAAGACCAATACCCCCATATTCCCCCAATACATTGGCACGTTTCCCATCAAACAAATACATTTCGGGATGCGGATAGTTGTGTAAATCCAACATATCGCCCACTGGAAAATGATTTCCACCACTTGCCGGATTGACCAAGCGTGTGGGGTCGTATGTTTTCGTCCACTGGACAATTTCTTCGGTTTTAAACTGTCCCCAACCTTCATTAAACGGCACCCAACATACGATAGAAGGATGGGAGCGTAAGGCATCCATGATGTTTTTCCATTCCTTTCTAAAATTGGCTTCCGATTCGGGACTGCGTTTTAGTTCAGAAGCATCGAAATAGGTTTTGTTCTGCCACAGCGGTGTCCGGTCTCCATTGGGCATATCTTGCCAAACCAACATTCCCAATTGGTCGCAATGATAATACCAACGTGCAGGTTCTACTTTGACGTGTTTGCGAATCATGTTAAACCCAAAATCTTTTGTTTTTTGAATGTCATAGCGCAAGGCTTCATCTGAGGGTGCGGTGTACAAACCGTCGGGCCACCAACCTTGATCCAAGGGGCCAAATTGAAAATAATTTTTATTGTTAAGTTGCAGCCGAACGATGCCTTGGGCATCTCTTTGCATGCTGATTTTGCGCATGGCAAAATAGCTCCCTACGGCATCCAAAACTTTATCTTTTCGAAGAAGGCGTACTTCTAGGTCATACAGAAAAGGATCATCGGGATTCCAAAGATGCGGGTTGGGGACGGAAACAGCCACCTTGGAATGCGCTACGCCTTTTCCCCGGCTGATGATTTTCCCTTGATCTCGGACGATGACTTCGAGATAATCGCCCGATTCACTATGGGCAAGATCGGCACTGACAACAATGCTTTGTCGATCCAAATCGGGATGGTGTTCCAATTTTTGAATATGTGTTTTGGGAACCGCTTCCAACCAAACCGTTTGCCAAATTCCCGTCACCGGAGTATACCAAATTCCCCGGGGTTCGCTGGTTTGTTTGCCGCGAGGTTGATACCCTTTGTCGGAGGGATCCCACACTTTAACCACAATTTTTTGTTTGGCAGTATTGTTTAAAAAAGGGGTAATGTCAAAGCTAAAAGGGTCATAACCTCCTTGATGATCGCCTATTTTGATGTCGTTGATCCACACTTCCGTTTTCCAGTCAACGGCGCCAAAATGGATAAGGATATTTTTCCCTTTCCAATTTTTATTAATTGAAAATTCATGTTGATACCACAACAGTTGATTTTCATCAAGCCTTTTTTGAACCCCTGATAAACTGGATTCTACAGCAAAAGGGACTAAGATCTTTCCATCAAAATGATGTGGAGTGGATTCATTCTCGGGGCGAATGGCATAGTCCCAAAGGCCGTTGAGATTTTCCCATTGCGGGCGTGTCATCATGGGACGTGGATAGGCTTGTAAAACCTGATCGGGTTGAAGCGTTGCGGCCCATTGTGTTTTGATCCGTTCGCCCTGCGGCAGCCATTGGGCGTTCAAAGAGGAGTAACAAAGAACTAGGGCGAAGAGGAAATAGGGGAGTCCATAAAAATTTCTCATTAAAAAAAATATTAAAAGTTTAAATTAATTAAAAATCCACAGATATTTGCACTTTCCTTTTTATTAAATGCAGACACTATTAAAACAGCGAATTGCCCTAAGTGTTTTTTTCTTTTTGTCGGGTTGTTGTTTTTCAACCTGGGCATCTCGGATCCCTACCATTAAAAACATCTATCAACTCAATGAGGCAGAGTTGGGAAGTTTGTTGTTTATCCTTCCGATAACCTCCCTCATCGGACTCCCTTTTTCGGGCTGGTTGGTAGCTAAATACAACACCCGCTATCCTCTAGGGCTTGGGTTTATTCTTTTTATTTTTGGCTTATTGGGAATTGCATTTGCCAATGAAATGTGGCTCTTGATTGTTGCTTTGAGTGTCTTTGCTTTTGCCATGCGGATTATCAATATCGCCATGAATACCCAATCTCTGGTATTACAAAAACTATACGGAAAAACGATCAACGGTTCCTTTCACGGGATATGGAGTTTAGGTGGTTTGGTGGGAATTTTATTTTCCACGCTTACAGTTCGTTTGGAAATACCTTTACTGTGGCATCTGAGTTTTGTAAGTGGATTTGGCTTGCTGATGGCATTTTTGGCTTTTCCTCATTTATTGAAAAAAGATCGTCAGGCCGAAGGCAATAAATTTATTTTTGGAAAACCCGATAAATTCATCCTCTATATGGGTTTGATGGTTTTTTGTGCCGCGGTTTGCGAAGGGGGCATCTATGATTGGAGTGGGGTCTATTTTAGAGAGGTCGTAAAAGAAGATTTATTCACGCTGAGTTATTTGGTCTTTATGATTGCAATGACCATTTCACGCTTCTTTTCCGATGTGATTATTCAACGGATTGGAATGTCAAAAATGTTTGTTTTGAGTGCTGCGGTTTCAATTTTCGGGCTACTATTGCTGATATTGGTGCCTCAGGTTTATCCTGCGTTGATTGGTTTTTGTATTGCCGGTTTGGGGATAGCAGCCATTTTTCCCATGTGCTTTTCATTGTCTTCAAAATCCAAAAAATATGCTCCGGGCATGGCCATTTCTTTGATTGGAACCTATGCTACGGTAGGGATGCTCATTGGACCTCCCATTATCGGTTATTTGGCGCATCTGTTTAATTTGAATTTAGCCTTTATCTTTTTTATTCTTTTCTCTGCCTTGTTGATTCCCCTTTCTCGACAAGTTTTTTATCAAATGGACAAGCAATAGAGAGACTTTCCATTTGTCCTTATAATTTCTATCTTTGAGAGTATTGGTTTAAATTAAAACGGGACTGACTATGAGACTTTTGTTTTGCGTAACGATTGGGATTTTGCTTTTTTCTTGTGAACCCTCCAAAAAAGGATTTTCTTTTCAAAAAGCTCCTTTTGAAGGGTTGGATACTATAGCCACCAACGATTGGTGGAATCGTAAGCCCAACCCCATCATTGATGTGAATGTTCCTCGTGAGGAAGTGGTGGCGTTTGGAATTTACACGGTTTCCAACCAAATTTTAAAGATCACCGCACAGCTTTTTCCGTTATTGCCCGTTGAAACAAGAAGCGTACGTTTAGAAATAGAAACTGAAAAAGGATGGATTGAAATTGCCCAACAAGAGGTTAATGAAATCGGTTGGAACACCACTTTTCGCATCCCAGATTGGGACGATACCAAAGATATTGCCTACCGATTGTTACATGGCGAGGATTCGGTATTTGAGGGCATGATTCGGAAAAACCCAAAGGACAAAGAAACACTCATTCTTGCGGCCTTATCCTGCAACAGCAACCAAGATCGAGCGGGGCGTCCTCACTATGTCAAAAACCTTTCGCATTGGGATCCTGATGTACTTTTTTTCGCCGGCGACCAGTCCTATGACCACAAAGAACACACTGCGGCATGGTTAAAGTTTGGGATGCAGTTTCGGGAATTGTTTCGCAATCGTCCTTGTATAACCATACCCGATGATCACGATATTGGACAAGGAAATTTATGGGGAGAAAATGGAAAAATAGCAAAATACGTGGAGGGAAATGATGGTGGATATTTCTATTCACATGAATACATCAAAATGGTACATCGCACGCAAACGGCTCACTTGCCCGACCCTTTTGATCCCACCCCCATTGAGCAAGGTATTCCTGTCTATTACACCCACCTGAATTGGGGAAATGTCGATTTTGCAATTCTTGAGGATCGGAAGTTTAAATCAGGTCCCAACGGAAAAATTCCACAGCAGGGTCCTCGCCCGGATCATATCCGAAATCCAGAATACGATCCGGCCTCTATTGATGTTGAAGGTTTGGTGCTTTTGGGAGAACGACAATTGCAGTTTTTGGAAACCTGGGCAGCAAAACAACAAGAAGGAGTACAAAAAGTAGTCCTTTCCCAAACCGGATTTTGTGGAGGTGCACATATTCATGGACAGCTGGACAATCGCCTTCATGCAGATTTAGATTCTAATGGATGGCCTCAAACGGGAAGGAATAAAGCCCTGCGTTTAATCCAAAAAGCCAATGCCATACATGTGGCTGGGGATCAGCATATCGCCACACTGATACAACACGGCATTGACCGTTTTCAAGATGGTCCTTGGGCTTTTGTGGTGCCTGCCATCGTAAACGATTATTACAGTCGGTGGTGGTGGCCGGAAGATGAGCAGCCGGGAGCAAACAACAATTCTCTTTTGCCATGGACAGGCAACTATTTGGATGGTTTTAATAACAAAATCACCATGCATGCTTATGCCAACCCCGACGCTTCCTCCAATGGTGCTGGTTATGGTTTGGTCAAAATAGGTTCCACTGCAATCACGTTTGAGTGTTGGCCACGGTTTGAAGATGTGACACACCCCGGAGCGCAACAATTTAAAGGCTGGCCTTATACCCTTAAAACACGGTAGTTTTTCTATTATTCTAAATTTTTTAAAGACTGCTTTTCAAGTGTTTTTTTCAAAGGGTTTTTTCTAACCGTTCTGAAAATCATAGGCTTACTATATTTTTTCCAAAAAAATTTTTATATTTGAGGTTCATGAAACGCAATATTTTACTTTACGAATTACCAGAAGGGATGCAAAGCATCTTTATCAATGGGAAAAGTTATACCCGTGAAGCGTTTCTGAAAGCACAAGAACGCCTCCGAAATAAAGGTGAAAAACAAAAAATCAACGCAAGTTGAAACTGCTTTTTTAAGCCGACAAAAAGAAATCTTCAATTCTTGGAAACCGCGACAAAGTTTATTCTTCCTCCTTAATTTTTGTTTAATCTTTTTTTATATTGCATGACTTTCAAAACAAATTTCATGAACAATAGACGCGATTTTAATAAAACAGCTATAGCTGCAACCGTTGGCACAGCAGTGATGCCAACAAACCTATTCGATAATTTTGGAGGAAATTCAATAAGAGCCTTTGGGGTTCAACTCTTCACTTTTATGTTTCAAATGGGAAAAGACCCCAAGGGTACTTTGAAACGCGTTGCCGAGTTAGGCTATACAGAAATTGAATCAGCGTTTAGTGGTAATGAAGGATTTTACGGGATGGCCACCAAAGATTTTAAAGCCTATATCGCCGACCTCGGGATTCAGTGGCGTTCACATCATGTTTTGGGAGCTCCGTTTAAACTGCCTGAAGGAATGGAAATGCCCAAAAATGCAGACGGAAGTGATTTAGTAATTCCCAAGACCCTGAATCTTAAAGAAAACATGCAGCAATTGGTAGATCAAGTTGCAGAATCAGGGGTTTCTTATGCCGTTTGTTCCAGTATTCCTGTAGATACCATAGAAGAAACCAAACATGCAATTGAAATTTTAAACCGTTCGCATGAGGCTTTTAAAAAGGTGGGCGTTGAACTTGGATTTCACAATCACAAATGGGAATTTGTAGACAATAATGGACAAAAACCGTACGATTTATTATTATCGGAAACGGAACTTGTTATGGAGTTGGATGTTGCCTGGTCCATTCAAGGAGGGGCGGATCCCATAGCTTTGATTGATGCCAATCCAGGACGTTTTCCGCTTTGGCACGTTAAAGATTTTGCCGAGGATGGAGAAACAGTAGTTTCGGTTGGTACCGGGAAAATTGACTATGAAGAGATTTTTAAACATGCTGAAAAAGCTGGATTAAAACAATTTTATGTCGAGCACGATATGCCCAAAGATGGTTTTGAAAGCATCGCCACCAGTCATGCCCATTTGAGCAAGTTCATTTAAAATTATCCAAAAAATAATCCCCTACACCTCTTTGTTTTGAGGTATAGGGGATTTTTCTATTCCATTGTTTATTCTTCAAGCAAGGCAAAGAGTTCTTTGTCCCTCTGGGGTAGCACCTGACATTCATTATCAAAATGCATGGTAGCCGTGTTTTTAGAATTGTAGGCGGGCCAGTTCGGTAGGCCTTGGTGATTGGGATTTCCTTGCCGTGCAAATTGAATCCAAGCCGCACTCATTTTCGAAGCTAATGCATAGGCTTCCGGAGTTCCTCCAGTCATTTCGGCACAACGCTCGATATTGTCGAAAACAAAAGGGAGTTCAAAACAATGCATGGCTTTATATTTTCCATCAAAAACTGGAGACTGCCAAGTAAATAGATACATATACACCGGGGCTCCTCCAACAATACTGGATTTATCGTTTGCCTGAAGGACAGAACCCGGACGGAAGCGCGTATCTACATCAATCCAATCGGAGGGGTTTTTATCATTTGGGTAAGCTTTTTTTACGGCATTCAAATAGGCTGCTGCTTTAGTTCCGTATTGTTTGTTGATATATTCCATCACGGAGGCTTCTGAAGCAAAACTAAGGCCGGTTCCAAGGGAAGCCATAAACTCGTTTTTTACAGTGCCTATCATTAAAGGGATGTCTTTGTAGATGGCGCGGGCTTCATCGCTGTAAAATTGATAGGGAAGGTTTTTCCCATCTTGACTGGGTCCCCAGTTGAGTCCCCAGCCGGAAACTGGCGTACCTTCTTCTTTCAGTTCGTCGGCAACTTTTTTCAAGGCTTGTGCACCGGCAGCACTCAGTTGCGCATAAGGAATGTCTTTGATGCTTTGAATCGAACTTTGATTCAACCCGAGGTTTTCAACGACCGCTTTTCCCACCCGTTTACTGATTGCAGCGGTGGGCATGGAGGCTCTGACGGCTCCACTTTGATTGATGGCTTTGTGAAACAAACCTTGTGCAGCGGGCATCGCCATCAGGGTATTGACCTTGGCACCTCCACCGGATTGACCAAAAATGGTCACATTGTTGGGATCACCGCCAAAGCTTTCAATGTTTTCGTTGACCCATTTTAAAGCAGCGACCAAATCGAGCATACTGAGATTGGCACTGTCTTCAAATTCAGTTCCAAAATCAGATAAATCCAAAAAGCCAAGCACGTTGAGGCGATGGTTGATAGAAACCACCACAACATCTCCTTTTTTACTCAACCGTTCTCCGTGGTAGGACGGCAATTCCTGACTGGATCCGGCGGTGTATCCTCCCCCGTGAATCCAAAACATGACCGGTCTTTTTTTGTTGTCATTAATCCCGGGTGTCCAAACATTGATGCGTAAACAATCTTCACTGGTATAGCCCCAATCGTGATTAAAAACTGTTTCCGATTCATCGCGTACTTGAGTGGTGGGATTCAATAGCGGTGCAACTGGACCCCAAGTGGTGTGACTTTTCACCCCTTCCCACGGAGCGATTGGTTGGGGGGCTTCAAATCGTTCGGCGGTGGCGTAGGGAATTCCTTTATAAGTAAAAATATCATTGATGACCACCCCTCTGATTTTACCGGAAGGTGTTGCTGCGACAGCTACGTTCTCACCACTTTGAAAAGAGCGTTGCGCAAAAAGCGTTCCTAGGGTCAAAAAAGACGTAAAAAATAAAATAGTTCTAAAATTCATGTTTTATAAGTTTAAATAATAAAGAAAGATACTCATAAAATTTATGTTTTTAATTATTTAATAAACCCTTGAAATTGATTTATATTTATCACTAAACTATTTTAAAATAACACTTCCATTATGCGTTACCAATATTTTTTAGCCTTCATTTTTGTTCAATTCACGTTCTCTGGATTTTCACAAGTTTTGGAAAACATCCGATCCACCATGGAGATCTATACCCTAGCCACTGGTGAACGCACTGTTTTGTGGGCTGAGGAAGATCATTTTGAAGCACCCAACTGGTCGCGGGATGGACAATCGTTGCTTTTCAATAGCCGGGGACTGCTGCACCAATGGGACTTGGCATCAAAAACCAAAACCTTGGTTCCCACGGGAAATCTAAAAAACCTAAATAACGATCATGGAATTGCACCCGACGGGTCACAACTTTTGTTAAGTAACAACGAGCAAAGAGTGAAAGATACTGATTACCCCAATGGAAGTTCTAGAATATATGTAATGAATCGCGCGGGTGGGGTGCCCAAACTGCTCACGGAAAAAGCCCCTTCCTATTGGCATGGTTGGACTCCAGACGGGAAAGAGTTTGCCTATGTGGCACTTCGAAATGGGGATTATGATATTTATAAAATGGATATCAACGGTGGGGAGGAAATTCGATTGACCACTTCTGAAGGATTGGACGACGGCCCCGACTATTCTCCGGATGGAACTATTATTTATTACAACAGCATGGCGTCTGGGCGTATGGAGTTGTGGCAGATGAATGCCGATGGGAGCGAAGCCGTTCAATTGACCAATGACCCCTATTCCAATTGGTTTCCCCATCCTTCACCCGATGGCAATTACTTGGTTTACATCTCCTATTACGAGGATCAAGGAAGTAACCATCCGGCCATGAAAAAAGTGGCTTTAAAATTATACGATTTACGAACGAAAGAAATCAAAACACTTTGCAGCTTTACTGGAGGACAGGGTACAATTAACGTTCCCTCTTGGTCGCCCGATAGTACTCAATTTGCTTTTGTAAGCTATGTGCCATTGAATCAATAATCATACAACAGGGTAGGTTTAAAACTTCTTTTATAAATACTTTATAACCTCCTTTTGGAGGTTTTTTTTAAGTCCTTGTTGCTATTTCCTATTAAAAAACCCTCCACAAGGGAGGGTTTTTTTATTTAGTTTACACTGCCTTGAAATTGCAGTAATTCTAGCAAAACGCGATGACGAAAACCATCGGGATCGTACTCTGCCATTTTGGATTTAGACAAAATAGAAGTATCGTAATCCATAGGGGATAGGGCTTGTAAAGCACTCGCCATATCGGTATAGTGATCATAAGAAACAATGGAGGATTCATTCATTCCTTGTGGATATACTTTGGCAAGGATTCCCCAACCCGCAAAACCATTTTTACCTAGGTTTTTTTGGAAATGAGGTTTCCAAAGCTTGAGGTTTTCATTCACAAACCCCGTCAAATCTTTCGGTTTGGAATAATTCCATACAGCATATTTAAACTCTTGTAAGGGCAATAACTCATCGATCAGTTTGAATCGATCAACCATCAACACCTTTGAGATGTCATTGGTGGAAATCAAACTGGGATCCATTCCCAATACAGCTTCGGCATTTGCCCAAATTTGCATGCCATTTTCAAGTTGTTTAAAGTCCTTGTACACGAGTACAAAGGCGTGGGTTGGACGACTTTCATCATTTATCATGCCGGCATCAGCGACACGGAAAAAGGCGGTAGCCAAAAGTTTTCCGTTGTCTATGGCATTTTGCTTGACTTTGGACCAATGATTCATTTCTTTGGATTCAAATTCAGCAATATTTTCTGAAGCTACATGACGATAGTGAATTTCAATAATGTTCTGACCCATCATAGAAAGAGACATAAAGAAAAAGGAAACATAAAAAAGTGTTTTCATTTAAATTGATTTATGATTAGAACTTCTAATTTAAAAAAAAAATTGGGATTTAATAAATTCTAGGATTTTTTTTGGAGCAACTTTTTGTTGAGCTTGGCGATAAATCATTACCTAGATTGGTCGTGATCGAATCTCGGAATTTATATCGCATAAAAAAAGCCACTAAGTTGAGTGGCTTTTCAATTTTATTGGGTTAGTTGTTCACTAACGGACAGCCATCACAAGACTAAGCACTTCAACTTTTGTCATTTTTCTAAGTTTTAAAATATTACTGTAATTGGCTTTTTCTTGTTTTGAAAGTTGGGTCGCGACTCCTGAGTTTTTATACATATCGTTCATAGACTCAAAAAAATTGGCCACCAGGTAATCATCTTCATCTTCGGCATGAGGAGTGTCAATGGAATGAAGTGCCCATCCTCTTAAAAGTGGGTTTTTTTTATGTGCAGGCATAAAATTGTTTAATTCCATCTGCTCATATTCGAAAAAATTTAAAAGATCAACATCCATATAGCCTAATTGAACAACGTTTACAGGTTGTTCTTTTATGGGAGCAAATCCTCCTTTGAATGAAGTCATGATGACTTTGGAGCCAACAACTAGTGAAGATAGCTGTTCTCTTACTCGAGCTAATTCGGATTCTGAAAAAAGTGTTGTAGGGTTGTTGCCCATATCCATAGTTTCCAAAGAAGGTTCTAGGTGTATATAGAGAAATGTGGTGTGTGCTATATCTTCTTGATTTTCAAGACGCCACATGTCCCAGCCTATTTTTTTGCCTGCGTCAATGTTCTGTTTGTGAATTTTAGAAAAATACGCTTTCTCCAAAGAAATCAATTTTTCAGCATCACTACTTTTGACCGTTATATAATGCATAACCACAGGCATGTTTTGTTGAGCGAGTGCTAATGAAACGGTAAATAGAAATAATAATAAAATGGTTTTTTTCATTTTGATTGGTTTATGATTAATAATTCATCCAAGTTAAAAATTTTATTTAGCATTCGTAGTCTTTGGACACAAAATTGAATTACCCCCTCATGATTTAAAACCATTTTTGTGTTTCAACCCCCGGTTTTAAAAAACTAGTCGGCAGTATAGCCCGACGCACCTTGATCGTTATCCTGAAACATGGTTCTCAAAGTTTCTTTACTCGGTTTAGAAATAACGGGTTCGAAATACTTTTTAAATAAGGCATATCCTAAAGGATTATTTGCAAGGATACCCTCAGGTGTTCGGGCATTGTCATTCCACTCGGGAGCAAGACTTCCACCTTCCCAAAATTCACTAAACTCCCACATCCCAAAGGTGAGTAAGTACTGGTATTCTTTAAGCATCACTGGCCAAGCATCTTGGTTGTTTATATTCCCCCCGTAGCCTTCAATGTCAAAAACCCCATTTTCATAGGCTTCCATCATTGCTGAGAAAAGTTCAGTATTGCTGATGTCCCCCAATTCAATCTCGATATCTAATGCTTCTTGGGATCCTTCAACGCCTCCTTTCACTCCAAAACGATGAATGGTATGCAATAGATGTTCTAAAATTTCAGCGATGTCATCATCTCCCGTAAAACGACTATCAATATTTTTATACCAGACCATATCATCTAAAAACATTTGGTCTTCAAATGCTTCCAGACCTGGATAGGATTGCCCTCTGTTATCATCAAGGAAATTGGGGTTATATTCCCCTCCTCCGCCATAGGCAATGCGTTGGCCTGTGGGATACCCCTTGTGCCATCCCTCTTCACCCAGTAGTGTTTTAATCATGGTTAGTTGAGCATCGGGGTCAATACCCTCGGCCTCTTTATTTATAAGTAATTTGATAGCTTGAGCCGCTTTATAAGCCCAAGCATCGGGGACGGCTTCCTGACCACCTATTGCTCCTGCAATAATTATTTTAATACCGTGAACCGTCAATGATCGATCGTAAAAGATGATGGGGTCAATCGTAACAAGTTCACCACTGGCATAATATGAAGTAGTGTTAACGATGATTTCTTGGAAAATGGGAGTCAAAGTAATATTTGCATTTATAGAAAGGGTTAATTCAGATTCCGTTTCATCACGATCTACCCAACCTACAAATTCATACCCTTCATTTGGAGTTGCTGAAAGGGTCACTTCGGTGCCTTCATCATAGGTTCCTCCTTCGGAGGATACTGAACCGCCCTCCGCTGCCGAAACTGTTAGTGTATATTGTGTGGGTGTAGCCTCTGTTTCGGTTTGAGTTTCGGTTTCAGTGGTAGATGTTGTTGGTGTTTGAACTGAAGCGGGTGTAGTTGTATCTACTTCTTCAGTAGAACAGCTATTCAAAAAGTTGAAGCACAAAAAAACAGTTGAAAATAGAAATAAAAATCTCATTGGATTGGTTTATAATTGAATTTCTAAGACACAAATTATATTCTTGAATCTAAAATGTTGATAATTAATACTTTGAAAACCATCTCATCAATAATTTATCAAGTATCAACAGGGCTAGGAGCTAGGGGCAGGGAACTTTAGCCATAAATTAAAAAGATCCACTATTTCTAGTGGCTCCTTTCAATTGTATTTGGACCATTACCAGCCTGGGCCTAATGTACCCGCTATGATTCTGATAAAGTCAATCAGCACCCAAAATCCGAGACCACCGAAGGTTAGTAATTGAACGACACCTTGCCAAATGTCACCTAAATAAAAACGGTGAACTCCAATAGCTCCGAAAAAAAAGCAAAGCACTAGTGCTACGATTTGATTGTCACCGGCCACGGCTGTTGATGCAGAAGAATTCATTACGGTTGCATCAATGGACATTTCACTATTGTTTTTGACAACATTCCTTTTTACGGGAAAGGATGCAAATACATTTGTAGTGAATGTAAAAAGAAAAAGGTAAAGTAAAATCTGTTTCATTTTATTTAAAATTTAGTTGATTAAAGCTTTAAATATATCTAATAATTTAATAGAATAATAGCTTTTTCTCCAGTTTTAAAATCCAGTTTAATTTTATGTAGTACTTTTTTTGAAGCATTTTCAATGATAATCGCAGCTGTTATAGGAGGGATTTCTCCTTCATCAATACCCTTTATTTCAAGGGTGTTTTTCTTTTTGTCAACATCTATTTCAAAGTAAGTTTCACTTTCAAGAATTTTAATATTCTCACCTTCCTTGTCATTACTTTTGACATGGATAATGTCTCCATCAAAGAGTTTGTAGTCTCTGATGTAAACCTTGTAGGGTTCCTCCAAATTGAAATTTAACACATTATCTTTGGTCAGACTTATTTCATCATTGGGGGCGATGAATTGATTTTTCAAAGCGTTTATTTTTTCCTTAATGATTTCTAAGGAGTCTCCCAATTTTTTATTGACAAGATTGGAATTGTCCATCATTTTTTCTGTTTTGGCAAACCTTTTTTCAATGAAATCTTTTGAAACCAATTGGATGGTACCGTTGATACAAGAAGCTCCATCGGTAAAAACACCCAGGAAATCAATATTAAGATTTTTGGCAGTAAAGAGTTCTTTTTCGTTTAGGTTAAAGGTTACCAAACAAAAATCATCAAAAGTGCTGTAGTCTGCTTTTGTATAGACCACCTCTTGTTCTTTGAAATAGATACGATCCCTAATGGTTTTGACTTCAAATGTAGTTTTGGTTTCAGAAGTGCCCCCTTTATCCGAAATGGAGTAGCCATTAATGACATTACCCAATCTTGTAATATTTATTTCATAGGGAAAGGTGACCGAGTCGTTGGTATGTATAAACCCGCTGAAACCAACAGATTCAAATTGCCCATAGGTCCATGTGGATAGGAGCAGCAATACTAAAACATATTTTTTCAAAATAATATAGTCTGCGAGCAATAGTACTATTACTCAATTTTAAATGAAAACGGGTGTACCCTTTTGAATTTAATCTCAAAGCATTGAAATTAAAAAAAATAATACGGATGTGGTTAATTGCACCTACTTTTTTTAAAATGTAAATAAGCTTTTTATCAAATAACTTTACGAAAATAGTAACAAGAGTTCAATGCATATTGGACAACTTGGAACATTTCCCATCTATCTTGACCAAGTTCATTTGCAAACGGCATATCGGCAGGGATTTCTTTTGTTGAACCCCAACTACCCTGAATACCAATCCCTTTCCATAGAGTTTCATTGTCAAGCATAATCATTTTATATGCGTATTTCATTGTGTTATTTTTTTTGGGTTAAGTTACAAATATAGAAATCAAAAAAGAATATCAATAATCCTGCATTCCTCAACGAAGTACCAAAAGAAAACCAGACTTATTGTAACTAACAACTTTATAGAATAGTAGAGTAGTTCAGGGCTATTTTCATTGAAATACACAAAAATCAGTAATAGAATAAAATATATACTAATCAAGAAACTCCTTAGGAACCTTATCCCAGCTACCATAGTGGGCGAGTAGTTCAGGAGCAAAAGATTTTTTTATATCAACCTTACGAAACATTCTTTTCATCCCCCTTGCGTTTCCAACAGGTATAAGAGCATTACTGTCTATATACGCAGTAAGTGTATTTTTAGTAATCTGTAATATTTCCATAACATCAGAAGCAGATAACAACTTACTATCCTGTAAAAGATTTCTTCTGCGTATTTTATGAAGATCATTTTCTCTTTCATTTTGCTGATCTACTTTAACAGATAAATCACTCACTAAATCTGTAAGTTCTTCTATCTGTTTTTTGAGTTCGTCAATCTGCTTTTGAGTATCCATAATACAAATGTATTGATTGTTGATATCTTTTCTAAAAAGATGGAAAATGAATGGAAAATAGAGACCAAAAAACAAATCTTCAAGAATTATATGCAATTGGAACAGGATTAAACTCATTAGATGTTTCAAATAATTCCCAACTCACAAGGTGTTATACTCAAAGTAATTCTGGAAATTTAACCTGCGTTCAAGTAAATCAAACACAACTCAGTAATATTCCTATCGGATTTACAAAAGACTCATCAACTTTCTATTCTTTAGATTGTTTTGACGACTCACTTGGAATAAGAGTAGAATCTGGTCAGGGCGGGTCAGTATCTATTAGTAGTAGGTTACAAAATCAAACATTAAGTGGAGGGCAGTCAAATACTTACAATAATGGTTATCATCCTGGTGAGATTGTTACACTTACAGCGACCCCAGATAGTGGTAAAACATTTGCTGGTTGGAATTGTTCTGCTCATTGTGGCACAAATTCATTTACTTCATCACTAACTATTGATGTAGTGTTGGATAATGATACTATTGATATATCCGCATCCTTTAATTAATCCCCATCACACTACAAACTTTCCTCAAACAACACACCCCTAAAACCACTCCACTGTTATCTTAGATTAAGGCAATGGTGTCAA
>JABISF010000075.1 GCA_018699935.1 Flavobacteriaceae bacterium
CTAAGATATGCATGCCACGGAGTAAACTCACCATGCCTCCCATGGGCGAGCCAGAATGCCAAATCCCTTCCAAACGATGCCCTCGCGTACGAATAATCAGCGGTGCGATTTGTTGTCCAAAAGTGCGGAAATTTAAACAGGCCAGATCATCACTTAAAATCTGGATGCAATAGAGGATGTAATCCAAGTATTGAATTTCTGCAATGGGGCGCAACCCGCGCAGTGCCATCCCGATGCCTTGTCCTACGATGGTGGCTTCGCGAATTCCAGTATCGGCAATACGGGTTTCTCCAAATTTGGCTTGTAATCCCTCCAAACCTTGGTTGACATCGCCAATTTTTCCGACATCCTCGCCAAAGATGAGTAGTTTATCGTTTTTACTTAATAAAGCTTCAAAATTATCGCGAATGATGATACGTCCATCCACACGTTTGGGATTTTCAGCATAGGTGGGAGGGGTAGGCTCAAAGGCGAGTAATGCGGCTTTGGAGGCAGTATAAATATGAGATGAAATTTTGAATTTCATAAGATCCCGCAAACTTTGCAACCACTGGTCAAATTCTGAAGTATTGATTTCCGGATACTGTGTTAAACGAACTTTGATCTTCCGTCCTGCGCCCACGATATCTTTGAATCCAACTTCCAAAACAGTGTCAAATTCTTTTCTGACCACTTGTATGCCTGTATCGTTAGCCGTTAAGGGTAAAAGTTTTTCAACCCATAGTCGGAAATTATTTTTTTCCTTTTCGATGGGTTTTTGGTAGGCTTCCCAAGCTTTTCTTCGCGCCACACGCACTTCTGTTTTAGCCGCTTTTTCGATGCCGATCAGTGTTTCTTCATCGGCAATCCCATGAGATAAAATCCACTGTCGCATGAGGGTGTTGCAGTCGTGTTCTTTTTCCCATTGCAGTCTTTTTTCGGACTTATAGCGTTCGTGAGAGCCGGAGGAAGAATGCCCCAGCGGTTGGGTCAATTCCACCACATGCACCAAGACCGGAACATGTTCCTTGCGCGCGAGTTGAGAAGCGTAGTCGTAGGCATCAATAAGGCCCAAATAATCCCATCCTTTGACTTTGATGATTTCAAAACCGGCTTGGGTATCAGTGCGCTGGAACCCTTTCAAAGCTTCGGAAATACTCTCTTTGGTGGTTTGATCTTTGTTGTGTACCGAAATGCCGTAGTCATCATCCCAAATACTGATCACCATGGGGATTTGAAGGACCCCCGCAGCATTGATGGCCTCAAAAAAGACCCCTTCGCTGGTACTGGCGTTTCCAATGGTTCCCCAAGCAATTTCATCCCCGTTGTTGGAAAATTTTTCACTGCCTTTGATGTTTAGGCTGCGATATATTTTAGAAGCTTGTGCCAAACCTACCAAGCGGGGCATTTGTGCCGCTGTGGGAGATATGTCAGAACTGTGATTGACTTGATCAACTAAGGATTTCCATTGGCCTTGCTTGTCCATGCTGGGCGTAACATAATGACCGCCCATTTGGCGCCCTCCGGACATGGGTTCGCGTTCCAGATCCAAATCGGCATAAAGGGCTGCAAATAATTTTTCAGGGGTAAGGATGCCTTGCGCAAGCAGCAAAGTTTGATCGCGGTAGTAACCCGATCGGAAATCCCCGTTCTTAAAAAAGCGATGCATCACAATTTGAGGCAACTCTTTTCCATCGCCAAAAATTCCAAATTTCCCTTTTCCACTGAAAACTTCGCGCCGTCCTAAGTAACTTAATTCCCTACTTAAAACGATGGCAGTATAATCCTCGACCACTTGTTTTTTAAAGTCGTCAAAAGAAAGTTTTTCGATAGTTTCCTTTTTACTTAAATCCATTGTAAAGTGTTGCAAATTTACAAAAAAAGATGGATATTTAAGGGTCTGATATTCAAGGGCAACCCCTATTAAAACCAACGTCTAGTGAAGAGGCTCGTGAGGGTTCTAAAACTCGGATAAAGAATAAAACGGATTTTTGTAGCAAAGCGCGCTTGGGTGAGTTCAAAACCATTGGAAGACAACAGCGGAAGGTAGATTTCCAAATAATCAGGGCTTAGATTCAGTTTAATTCCCGAATCGAAATAAGCTTTCGCCTTATTGCCGTAATTTTTTAAAACGCCCACATCGCCATAGAGTTCAATCCATTTCCACACGCCCGCTGAAGTATTGAGGGATAGCATATAGTCATTGGCGGTAGATTCCTCAAATATAGATTTAAACCCTCCCTCTGAAGGAATGAATTGTTGGCTGTAGATTCCTGTTGTTTCAGAACGCCCCAGATATCCATAGCGAAATAAATAATCGGAGGGTCGGTTGAGATTAAAATCAAAAAATTGGGTGTCAAGGGCATTGTGCCAAAAGAATTTCCCCATAAACAAACGAGCACTGATTTGTCTGCCGCTGGGAAAAAGTTTTCGAGCTTCCGCACTGTATTGAATTTTTCCAAAACTTTTTGAAAATTCCAAGCTTGTATCTGAGCTGAGGTAATTAATGGTATTATTCCGGTTGTATATATGGCGCACATTCAGAATACTGTAATCCGGATTGGTTGGAATATCGGGAGACTTGTCTCTAAAGACATTATACCATCCCAGAAAGAGCCTCTGCCCTTGATTGTCACGAATGTTTTCCGGACGAAAGTCCCAAGTAATCGAGGGAATAAGCACACTATAGCGATAGTTGGAATTGTAATGATAGCTGTTGGCAGAAAACCGATATCGGGTCAAGTAATTTCTGCTATAGGGTTTAAAATGTTTGTAGTCCACCTTAAAAAATCCTACGATATCTTTTTCGAGGTAGGTGTATTGTGGCTTGAAATCAAATTCAAAAGGGCGGCTTTTGATACGGGTGTTATAAAATCGGATACCGGTCGTGATCCCATCGTATTTGTTGAATTGAACAGCCGGTTGAAAAAAGATTTGCTCGGTTTGAGGATTTTGAGCATCCTTTATAAAAGTAAATTGTAAAGGTTTGATTCCAAATAAGGTATGCAGCGGTTTCCAATTATTTGATTTGTTGGATTCGGGCAGTTGTAAAAAGGGATTTACAGCAACAAAGTCTGCCTTTTCTCGCTTCCAAGTGATCAGGGTGTCTTGTTCACTCAATGGAATCCAGGAGGATCGGATGAGTTGATTGTTTTTGATAAGTCCAATTTTAACGGGTATCGCCCGTTGATCGCGACTGCTTACGCTGAATTGAATACTGTCAGCGGATTTTTGTAAGTCTTTGATTCTTATATCAAATGGCTTGCGATCCTTTAAGTAATAATTAAAGAACCAATCCGAATGGGGTTGTTCCTTTTGGAAGAAGGTTTCAAAATCCAAACTTCCGTGGGATTGAAGATAAGATTTTAGTGTATTGGCGATACCAATCGCTTCATTTTGATGTTCCAAATAATGAAGCCCAGTCCCTACATGACCCGGAATGGCAATTTTCTCATTGAATTTGGTCAACTGCTCTTTGGAAAGTAAATCGGGTTGATGTACGTTGGAACGTTGGCCAAATTCATAGATGAATTCATAAAGCTCATTGAAAGGAAGTTTTGTGGCAGTGTAGGGTTTGAAAAGTTGAAAAAGGTTGAGGGGTTTCCATTTATTTAAACTACCGGTAAGTTTTTCGTCTGGATAATAATGATCCACATATTTGATAAGTCCATACGATACGATTCCTCCCAAGAGCCAGTGATCCTTGCGTTTGTCAATTTGCAAATTTTGTTGTGCATAATGATCCAAATACGCTTTAAGATATTTCAGTTCATATACAAAGGAGGTGGGAAAAAAACTAAGATTCCAAATTTTATTTTTAGAGATGCGAATTTCAGTTTGTACTTCCGAAAAGCTGTAAAAGGGATTTTTGTTGTAATTGGATTTCAACAACAGCATCTTCGTGGAGGGGAAGGGCGTATAAAGAGAATCTGAAAACCGAATTACGCGTTCCAAAGTTTGTTGGATATCTACCGTTTCGGAATTTGGAGGTAAAAAATCAGTAAGCACCGTTTTTCCATTGCTTAATGGAATGCTGACAAATCGATTGGTGGTATCAAAAACAAAATCGGCTTGAATGCGGTTTTGGTCTTTGAAATGAGTAGTGCTGATGGAATCCTTTTGTTCGGTGGTTAGTTCCACCAAATTACTAGCCACATAATAGCCTTTGGGATAATGCCAAGTAAGATCGTAATTGGCTGGCAGACCGCTGTAGTCGTCTAAATCTAAATTACTATGCAGCAGCCATTCCCCGTTGATAAATGGCGCCAAGGAGATGATCCAATGATTGAGGTAGACCCTTCCATTGTCGTTGATTCCCATGCCCGTAAACCGACTGTCTGGGATTTTAATAGTATAAGAAAGGGTTAAGGTAATACTTTCTCCGGACGCTAATGCAGTATCTAAAAAAACACGTAGGATGTCCGGTTGCTCCGGGAGTCGTTCCCAAACGAGCGTATGGCTCTTGCCGGTGAGGTGGTCAATTTCCGTAAACCCCAATTTATTTTTAGCCGCAGCATAAAAACTGCGTTTAAATTCTTCTGCAAAGCGTTTTGCCAAAGGTGTTTGGGTGTCTTTATAGGCATTGACCCAATCTTGAAGATAAAGCTCTTGAGTGGCTTTATGGCTGGGATTGACAAAGGTCATTTCTTGATTGACCGAGATACTTTGATGCTCAATATCAAGGGTTGCATCAATCGAATATTTTGTGTTTTGCGACCAAAGTGCAGCACTGCAGAGTGCCAGGAGTAAAACCCCTACTTTTTGGATCAAAACAACAAAATTATGATGCATTAGAAATTGGGTTTAAAGTTTTCGTTTTTATAAAAACGTTGGATACAATCAATCACTTCTGCTTCTGTATCTACCAATTCAAACAAAAAGAGATCTTCGGGATTGATGTTTTTTTCCTCCAAAAGGGTGTTTTTAATCCAATCGATCAGTCCTTTCCAATAATCCACACCCACGAGAATGATGGGAAATTTACTGATTTTAGAAGTTTGCAATAAGGTCATGGCTTCGAAAAGTTCGTCTAAAGTACCCAAACCGCCGGGCATGACCACAAATCCTTGTGCATATTTAACAAAGACTACTTTGCGGACAAAGAAATATTGAAATTCGATCAATTTGTCTTGATCGATATAGGGATTGCTTTGCTGTTCAAAGGGAAGTGAAATGTTTAAACCAATAGACGTTCCTCCGGCTTCTTTGGCTCCTCGGTTGGCCGCTTCCATAATTCCGGGGCCTCCACCGGTGATGATCCCAAAGCCCATTTTTGAAATGGCCTTTGCAATGTTAACGGTGAGTTGATAGGTGGGATGGTCTTCGGGAGTGCGGGCGGAACCAAAAATGGAAATCGAAGGACCAATGGTACTCATCTTTTCATAACCGTTGACGAATTCACTCATGATTTTGAACAATGCCCAAGAATCATTGGATTTGATCTCGTTCCAATTTTTATATTTCAATTGCTTTTTCTCCATGACTAAACGGGGGTTTTAAGGGTATTTAATATTTCGGCTAAAAATGGAGCCGTATAACTTTTTTCATTTTTTACAATTTCTTCGGGGGTGCCACAGGCAATGAGCTTTCCGCCATTGCGGCCTCCCTCCGGACCAATATCAATCACATAATCGGCTTGTTTGATGACGTCCAAATTGTGTTCGATAATCAATACTGTATTTCCTTTTTCGACCAAGCGATTCAACACTTCCATCAAAACGCGGATGTCTTCAAAATGCAATCCTGTAGTGGGTTCGTCCAAAATATAAAAGGTTTCCCCTGTATCTCTTTTGGAGAGTTCGGAAGCGAGTTTAATCCGCTGGGCTTCCCCGCCCGATAGTGTAGTAGAGGATTGCCCCAAGGTGATGTACCCAAGCCCCACCTCTTTGATGGCCAACAATTTATTATAGATTTTAGGAATCGCCTCAAAAAATTGACAGGCTTCATTTACCGACATGGACAAAACATCGGAAATGGATTTTCCTTTATAGCGGACTTCTAGCGTTTCTCTATTGAAGCGTTTGCCTTGACAACTTTCGCATTCCACATATACATCTGGAAGGAAATTCATTTCAATCACTCGCATTCCACCCCCTTGACAGGTTTCGCAACGTCCGCCAACCACATTGAAACTAAATCGCCCCGGTTTATAGCCTCGAATTTGAGCTTCAGGCGTTTTGGTAAACAAACTCCGGATTTCGCTAAACACCCCACAATAAGTGGCAGGATTGCTCCGTGGTGTTCTACCAATTGGGCTTTGATTCACATCCACCACTTTATCTATATGTTTCAGACCACTAACTTTTTTATAGGGCAGCGGAACCCCAAGCGCACGATAGACATGAGCGTTGAGAATGGGGTAGAGGGTTTCGTTAATCAAGGTGGATTTTCCACTGCCCGAAACCCCAGTAACACCGATCATTACTCCCAAAGGAAAATCCACATCGACGTTTTTTAAATTATTTCCGCTGCATCCTTCCAAACGAATTTTCTTTCCATTCCCTTTTCTTCTTTCATGGGGGATTGCAATTTCTAATTCTCCACGAAGATATTTTGCCGTTAAGGTATCATCCATCAACACGTTTTGGGGAGTTCCTTGGGAAATGATTTCTCCCCCATTTTTTCCTGCAAAAGGACCAATATCAATCAGATGATCGGCTTTGAGCATCATGTCTTTATCGTGTTCCACCACCAAAATAGAATTTCCCAAATCGCGCAAAGCAATTAAAGAATTGATGAGCCGATGATTGTCACGTTGATGCAAGCCGATGCTGGGTTCGTCTAAAATATATAACACCCCAACCAACTGAGAACCGATTTGGGTCGCCAAACGAATGCGCTGGGCTTCTCCGCCAGAAAGCGATTTGGAAGAACGATTGAGTTGCAAATATTGCAAGCCTACATCAACCAAAAACTGTAATCGCGTTCGAATTTCTTTAATGATTTCTTCGGCGATTATATTTTCATTGGCACTTAAATCTTTGGGAAGTTTGAAAATCCATTGGATCAAGTCGCTCAAATCCATTTCCACCAAATCCACAATATTTTTATTGGATACTTTAAAATGTAAAGCTTCTTTTCGCAAACGCGCACCCCCGCAATCTTCACAAGGATTTTCATCCATATAGCTGCTTGCCCAGCGTTTGATACTGGCAGACCCCCCATCTTCATAGGATTGTTCGATATAACTGATAAAACCTTCAAAATCTATTTTGTAGGTGCGTGTCACCCCCAACGTTTTTGAATTCACTTCAAATTTCTCAGTACTTCCATGCAGGATAACGCTGATGGCTGCATCGGGGAGCGTTGCAATGGGATCGTTTAAAGTAAACTCAAAGCGTTTGGCAATCGTTTCAATTTGCTTATATGTCCAGTTGTTTTTCTTCGTTCCCAAGGGGGCTATCCCTCCCTGTGCAATACTGAGGTTGCGGTCGGGAAAAACTTTGTCTAAATTAACCTTGTGTTGAACGCCCAAACCTTTACAGCTGGGACACATTCCTTTGGGAGAATTGAACGAAAAACTATTTGGTTCGGGTTTGGGATAGGAAATACCGGAGGTGGGACATACGAAATTTCGACTGAAATAGCGGGTCTTTTCAGTGGCATAATCCAACACCATAATAGCGTCTTGACCATAATGCATGGCCGTCTCGATGGAGGCTTGTAAGCGCTTCAAAAATTCTTCATCACCTTGTTTGACCGTAAATCGATCGATGACCAATTCAATATCGTGGTTTTTGTACCGATCCACTTTCATGCCTCGGGTTAAATCCACGATGTGTCCATCCACGCGAACGCGCATAAATCCTTGACGAGAAAGGGAGTCGAACAATTCTCGATAATGCCCTTTTCGCGCTTTGACGATGGGTGCCAAAAGCATGATTTTTTGATCTTTAAATTCAGAAACAATGAGCGCCATAATTTGCTCATCGGTATAACTGATCATCCGTTCTTTGGAAACATAACTGTAGGCCGTTCCGATCCGTGCAAAAAGCAATCGGATATAATCGTATAATTCGGTAACGGTACCCACTGTTGAACGCGGACTTTTGGAAGTGGTTTTTTGTTCAATGGCGATCACGGGTGAAAGCCCATCAATCTTGTCCACATCGGGGCGTTCCATGGTGCCGATGAATTGTCGGACATAGGCAGAAAAGGTCTCCATATAGCGACGTTGCCCCTCTGCATAGATGGTATCGAAGGCTAAGGAAGATTTGCCACTACCGGAAAGTCCGGTGATGACCACCAATTCATCTCGAGGAATACGAAGATGAATGTCTTTTAAATTGTGCACGCGTGCGCCCTCTATTACAATGCAGTTGTCTGTCTTTTTCATAGTTTCAGCGCACAAAAATAAGATTTATAATGGATTCAAACTCAAATCCATGCAAAGCTTTATTTTTTAATAAATAGGAACTGCCGTGTCGTCCCCCCTGGGGTCAGCTCCTGTGCTTAGGGTTTTGTCTTCGTTCACCAAAATGGCATCTACACGACCAATGATACGAGCATACTCCTCCTTACTTGAGTAGCCTTTGGCGTTTAAGTCCTGAATCAATTTTGATTCAAATTGGTGAGGTTCAAAAATAACATCATCGGGCAACCATTGATGATGAAAACGGGGTGCACTGACCGCGGACTGTATGTCCATGCCATATTCATACACATTCAACAGGGTTTGAAGCACTGAGGTGATAATGGTAGAGCCGCCAGGGGTTCCCACAACGAGATAAAGTGCGCCGTTTTTTTCTACGATGGTGGGGGTCATGGCACTAAGCATACGTTTTTGAGGGGCGATGGCATTGGCCTCGCCACCCACCAACCCAAACATGTTGGGTACACCGGGTTTACTGCTGAAATCGTCCATTTCGTTATTCAAAAAATAACCGCCCTCTTCGACAAATACTTTAGATCCATAACTTCCGTTAAGGGTGGTAGTAACCGCCACGGCATTGCCTTGAGGATCCACTATAGAATAATGCGTTGTTTCTTCACTTTCCTCCCAGACAATAGTTCCCGGAGCAATATCGGAAGACAAAGAAGCCTTTTCAAAAGAAAACGAGCGCATGCGGTTCTTTAGATAGTTATCATCCAGCAAGCTGTCGATGGGAATGGAAACAAAATCGGGATCGCCCAAATACAAACTACGATCTGCATAGGAGCGTCGTTCTGCCTCTACAATCACTTGTATGGATTTTAATGTATTATGCCCATATTGTCCCACATTGTAGGGTTCAACCATTTTAAGAATTTGCGCCAAACAAATGCCTCCACTGGAGGGCGGTGCCATGGAATGCAAGGTGAGATCTTTGTATTGAAAACGGATGGGTGCTCGCCATACAGGTTGATAAGCAATCAGGTCTTCATGGGTAATGATCCCTCCGGTTTCTTGTACCCTTTTCACCAAAGCATCAGCCACCACCCCTTTGTAAAAACCATCCTTACCCTTTTGAGCAATTTGCTCCAAAGTGGCTGCCAAGGCAGGATTTAAAACCCCGTCACCTGCTTTAAAATCTTGCGCATAGAGGGTTTGTATTCCATTTTGCACAATAAAATCTTCTTTTTTATCCGCAAAACTTCGGGCTTGTTTTTCGGTTACTTGATACCCCTTTTGCGCCAATTCAATCGCGGGTTGCACTAAATCTCTCCAAGGGAGTTTTCCGAATTTTTGATGGATCGCATACAAACCAGCCACCGTACCGGGAACCCCCACGGCCAGCCCCCCTAACAAACTTTTGTTGGGTATGACCTCACCGTTTTCGTCTAAATACATGTCTTTGTCTGCCGCCAAAGGGGCTTTTTCGCGATAGTCCAAACTCCCCACCGCTCCGGTGTGGGTGCGATAGACCATAAATCCTCCTCCGGAAATATTCCCTGCATTGGGATAGCATACCGATAGCGCAAAATCCGTAGCGATCATCGCATCAAAAGCGGATCCACCTTGTTGCATGATTTGAACCCCAATTCTTGAAGCTTCTTCACGCGCAGAGACCACCGCTCCACGGATTGGTTTTTTGGGAGTACAGGAAAAAATAAAGAAGAGCAGCAATAATAAGGCAGCTCGAGGACATATCGGTTTTTGAATACAATTCATAAAGCATTGATTTTGTTTTGGGTAAAAATTTGGATGTCTTTAATAAATTCAAAAAAATGAATTGAAAAATACTCATAATTTTCTTTTAAATCCAAAACAGAAGCACTCAAATTTGAAGGAAACGCCGTGCGCTTTTCCATTTGCTTTAAAATACGTTCTAAACCAGAGCGTGAACCGTAAAGATTGAACCAGTCGTATTGGGTCAATGCCGAGATAAATCCTTGTAGGGGAGGGGGGAAGTCAATGCTATTGCGTTTGCAAAAAGCATAAAAATCGTTTGTAAAATCGGGAAGCGGAGTCGGGTGGAATTGATTCCAATTTTTTGCTAAAAAATGATCGAAATACATGTCAACGATTACTCTGCTGTAATGTCGATATTTGGGAAATAGTTGACTGACGCAAGCTTTAAAGCAAGGGTGTTGGTCGGTAAAACGGTCGATTTCGCGATGTAATAAAATTCCTTTTTGAATGGGTATTGGATAGTTAATATAATCTTTTCCTTTAATCCTATCGGCAATTAGATTCCCCAACGCCAAGTGAGGGTCATTTCCGGAAAGATAAACATGTGCCAAAAAATTCATGCTCAAAGCTAGTTTTTTTCTACTAGTGGAATGGGTAGGTTAAGAATTAATCTATTGGAGTCCTATGTATTATATTTTTGTCAGTTTTCATTTGATAAAAGTTGGGTTGGTCAAAAATTAAATAAATTTGCAACTTATTTATACGCCCATGACACTAATAAAATCTATATCAGGAATTCGAGGAACAATCGGTGGTTCGGCTTCAGACAATCTCACGCCCTTGGACATTGTTCGTTTTACTTCTGCCTATGCCCAATGGCTTATGACCCACAACAGCGGAGGTTTAAGCGTTGTAACAGGTCGCGACGCCCGGATTTCGGGGCAGATGGCACATCAATTGGTCAATCAGACCTTGATCGGAATGGGAATAGATGTTATTGATTTGGGACTGTCCACCACGCCTACTGTTGCAGTGGCAGTACCTTGGGAAAAAGCTCAGGGAGGGATTATTCTGACTGCCAGCCATAATCCTAAACAATGGAACGCCTTAAAACTTTTAAACGAAAAAGGTGAATTTATCAATGCTGAAGCGGGTGCCCAAGTTTTGCATTATGCGGAACAAGAAGCTTTTCAGTATGCCGAAGTAGATGCTTTGGGAAAATGGCACCCTCGAACCGATGCCATTCAAAAACACATTACAGCCACATTAGCAATGGATACCGTGGATGTTGCTGGAATTAAAAAAGAAAAATTTAAAGTCGTTGTTGATGCTGTAAATTCTTCCGGAGGTATTGCGATTCCTCAGTTGTTAGCGGCATTGAACGTAGAAGTTGTTGAAATTCACTGTACGCCCAATGGGCATTTCCCGCATAATCCAGAACCTTTGAAGGAACACTTGGGTGACCTTTGCGAAACGGTCGTGAAAGAACAAGCGGATTTTGGAATCGCAGTAGACCCCGATGTGGATCGCTTGGTGTTTGTGGATGAAAAGGGGGAACTTTTTGGTGAGGAATACACCTTGGTGGCCTGTGCCGATTATATTCTAAGCAAAACTCCAGGAGCAACTGTCTCCAATCTTTCTTCCACACGTGCTTTGGCTGATGTCACCCGTACGCATGGCGGTTCCTATACGGCCAGTGCTGTTGGCGAAGTGAACGTGGTCACTGAAATGAAAGCGGTTCAAGCAGTTATTGGTGGAGAAGGAAACGGAGGGGTGATTTATCCTCCTTTACACTATGGAAGAGACGCCTTGGTGGGCGTAGTACTTTTCTTATCGCTACTCGTAGAACGTAAGCTTTCGGTGGCGCAACTTCGAGCATCCTATCCCAGCTATTTTATGAGTAAAAATAAAATCACTTTGGCGGAGCATATGGATGTTGATGCCATTTTGGACAGCTTGGCTAAGCAATACAAAGAGGAGCGACTTTCTACGATTGATGGAGTTAAAATTGATTTTGAAAACGAATGGGTGCATTTGCGAAAATCCAATACAGAACCGATTATTCGAATTTATACAGAAGCCCCTTCTCAAAATGCAGCCGACACTTTGGCGCAGCGGTTTGTGGAAGAAATCAAAAGCTTGTTTTAACCTCATGTTTTTAATAAATAATTATAAAAGTGTGCATGTAGAAACATTATATTTGTTCAATAATTGTATTTAAGAATACCCCAAAAATGATTTTTTTATAGTCTTATAAAACCTCAAATGTTAAGGCGTTTTTAGTTCCAAGTCCCAAAATCAGTAACCCCACAACCCACAAATCTTTTCTCATGAAACAAAAATTTAACTTAGATGCCGCTGGAATTTTCCCCAAAGAGTTACACCGTAATCTTTCACCTTCGCAATTATATTCCAAGGCACTTCGCTTTGATTCCGGGGCTGTTATTTCCGACATGGGCGCTTTGATCCTGCTTTCTGGAGAAAAAACAGGGAGAAGCCCCAGTGACAAACGTATCGTGGAAGCGGCAGCTTCTCAAGATGATATTTGGTGGGGAGAAATCAATATTCGCATGGATGCACATACGTTTCGCATCAACCGGCAACGCGCCATCGATTATTTCAACACCCGTACTCGAATCTATGTGGTGGATGGTTTTGCTGGATGGGATCCCAATTATCGTATCAAGGTGAGAGTCATTTGTTCACGTCCCTATCATGCCTTGTTTATGCACAATATGATGATACGTCCCACACCCCAAGAACTTAAAAACTTTGGCGAACCGGATTATGTCATCTACAATGCCGGAGAATTTACGGCCAATCAATACACCAGCTTTATGAACACCAAAACCAGTATTGATTTGTGTTTTGAAGAAAAAGAATTTGTTATTTTGGGAACCGAGTATGCCGGTGAGATGAAAAAAGGAATTTTTTCAATCATGAATTATATTATGCCCAAAAAAAACATCATGTCCATGCACTGTTCTGCCAACGAAGGAGCAAAAGGTGATGTTTCCCTCTTTTTTGGTTTAAGTGGTACTGGAAAAACGACCCTATCTGCCGACAGCGATCGATATTTAATAGGAGATGATGAACATTGTTGGTCGGATCGAGGGATTTTTAATATTGAAGGGGGATGCTATGCCAAAGTAATTAATCTGACCGAAAAAAGTGAGCCTGAAATTTTTCACGCCATAAAATTCGGTACCGTTTTAGAAAATGTGGTTTATCATCCCAAAACGCACAAAGTGGATTATACAAACACTTCGATTACGCAAAATACAAGAGCGTCCTATCCGATTGAATTTATTGAAAAAATAAAACTCCCCTGTGTTGGAGGACATCCTTCCAATATCATCTTCCTCACTTGTGATGCTTTTGGAGTGTTACCTCCAGTATCCAAGTTGAGTTCCAAACAAGCCATGTATCATTTTATAAGTGGATATACGGCCAAAGTTGCAGGAACTGAAATGGGGGTAACCGAACCGCAAGCTACTTTTTCGGCTTGTTTTGGAGCCGCCTTTATGGTGTGGCATCCTTCTAAATACGCCGCTCTTCTAGCCGAAAAAATTGAACAACACCAGACCCATGTATGGTTGGTCAACACAGGATGGATTGGAGGTGGAACAGAGGAAGGAAAACGAATTTCTTTGAAACATACCCGTGCCATAATTGATGCGATTCACGACGGTAGCCTATTGACCACGGACTTCGATACACTTCCTGTTTTTGATTTAAAAATTCCGAAAAAAGTGAAAGCTGTTCCCGATGAGGTGCTCAATCCTTCTGCTTTTTGGAAGGATGAAAAACACTATTGGGAACAAGCCAAAAAATTAGCCCGATTATTTCAAGACAATTTTAAAAAGTTTAAAGCTGGAGATCAATTGGACATTGCCCAACACGGCCCTAAGTTGTAAAGCGGAAGGGTGTCATTTTTTTTTGGCGTGTCTGAATCGATTGTGCGTCCAAAAATATTGGGAAGGGTCTTCGTAGATTTGTGCTTCCAACCAGTCCGTAAAGGTGTCCGTAATATAATTTGGAGGGCTTGCTTTGGGTTGGTCGGTCATCAGTTTGAATTCCGCTTGGTAGTACCCTCTTTTGACACGTTTGATTTTTGCGAAAACAATGGGGATGTTCAATTCGCGTGCCAAACGTTCTGCACCCGTATATACAGGAACATGTATGCCAAGAAATGACCTCCAATAGGTGAGTGGTTTGGGTCGGGGGGATTGATCACTGGCAAAACCGAAAACGCCCCGTTCGTTGTCTTCTTCCATCCGCTTGATTTCAGCAGCAGCAGTCCGCTGTGCAATCATAAAAGCATTGTGACGACTGCGTATTTTTTTAATCAAATTGTCAAAATAGGGATTCCGGATCGGGGTATAAATGCCATAGCCATTGTGTTTCATATGATAGCCCAAGGACATCATCCACTCCCAACTAGCATAATGCCCACACATAATAAAGGCAGAGCGGTTTTCCTTTTCAAATTGGGTTAAAGCCTCGATATTGACCACTTGAAATCGTTTCATCATTTCCTTTTTTGACATCCCCATTGATTTTATGATTTCCAAAAACAAATCACAAAGATGACTGTAAAAGTCACGCTCAATTTTGAGTAATTCCTTTTCGGAAAGGTCAGGAAAAACACGTTTTAAATTGGATCGTACCACTTTTTTTCGATACCCAAAAACACGATATAAGAAAAAACAAACCAAATCGGATAGTCCATAGAATATGGGAAAGGGGAGTCTTGATATTACATAGAGGAGGGGAAAAGCAAGATAATAGATGACTGCGTTCACGTGGCGGATAATGAAAGCCCAAAATTAATTATATAAATTCTATTATTAGCACACTGCTTGATTTTAATTCGTTGTTGCATTATAAATGTTAAAGTTTAAAAAAAGTTATAAAAATAACATTTTAACACTTTTATGTTTCAAATACAACTATATTTGGACTCGAATTTAACCTAATATTGATTAATTTATGAAAGCTTATGTTCCCATTATTGCATTCACATTATGCACATTTTTTGCCATTGCCCAAGATATAGAGGGTGTGGTAGTAAGCGATTCAGGAGATCCAATTCCTGGAGTAAACGTAGTAGAAAAGGGGACTCAAAACGGAGTAGTCACAGATTTTGATGGAAAATTTACCATCACAGCTGCTCCCGAGTCAACTTTAGTTTTTAGCTATGTGGGTTTTGAAACCCAAGAACGTGTTGCAGGTTCCTCTCCATTGCGAATAACACTAAGCAGTGGTCTCGCATTATCGGAAGTATTTTTAGTCGGCTCTAGAAATGCAAAACGGTCGAGCACAGATACGGCCGTACCTGTGGATGTAATTGATGTTCAGGGCGTTTCATTGGTGACCGGAAAAGTAGAAGTCAATGATTTTTACAATACGCAGCCCCTTCTTTTAATGCCACTAAACAATCTGGTTCGGACGGTGCCGATCATATTGTTCCCGCTTCTTTGAGAGGTTTAGGTCCGGATCAAACCTTGGTATTGATTAATGGAAAAAGAAGACATCAATCTTCCTTGGTCAATATTTTTGGTACACGCGGTAGAGGAAATTCAGGAACGGATTTAAATGCCATTCCTTCCTCTGCGATCAAAAGAATAGAAGTGCTTCGAGACGGTGCTTCCGCTCAATACGGCTCGGATGCTATTGCAGGAGTTATCAATATCGTATTAAAAGACAATACCGACGGTTTTACTGGCGGGCTCACCTATGGTGGCTACAGTACCAATGTGGGTGAAGGATGGGCAGAAGAATCCGGAGAAACACTCTATAATGTACAAGGTAAAAACCGATTGGACGGCAAAGACAAAAATTACGATGGAGAAACCGTTAAGGTAGATTTAAACTACGGATTAAAACTCAACGACAAAGGCGGTTATGCCAATTTTGCAACTGAATTTCTTTCTCGAAACAATACCCTTCGTCCCGGATTTTCATGGCGAAAAGGATATGGAAGCGCAGGTATTTCCGGTTTTAACTTTATGATCAATTCATCATTACCCTTGAGTGATGACACAGAATTGTACTTGTTTGGAGGAAAAAACTACAGAGACACCAATGCCTATGCTTTTTCTAGAAGCAGTTTTGCCGATGGTGATAATCGTTCGGTTCCCTCGCTGTATCCCAATGGCTTCACCCCAAGAATCACTTCAGTGATTTCGGATAATTCCTTTTCAGCCGGAATCCGACATACCATGAAAAATGGATGGCGTTTTGACTTTAATAACAGTTATGGAAAAAATAATTTTCATTATTATATATTGGACACCAACAATGCTTCTCTAAAGGATGCTTCTCCCACCGACTTCGATGCCGGAGGACATTATTTGTCTCAAAATACGACATCAATTGATTTTAGTAAATATTTTGAAGAAAGTGCAGCGGGAATCAACTTGGCGTTTGGCTTGGAATATCGAACTGAAAATTTCGGCATTTTTTCCGGCGAAGCGGCTTCCTATGGGCTCTATGATGAAGACGGCTTGATCATCACCAATCCTTCCTTGCAAACCGTTGCCACCGATGCCAATGGAGATAGCCTTCCCGGAGGCTCGCAAGGTTTTCCCGGCTATAGTCCCTCCAATGTGGTGGACCGCAATCGATCCAATTTTGGAACCTATTTGGATACTGAAATCAACCTGAGTTCCAATTTTCTAATTAGCGGTGCATTGCGTTTTGAAAATTATAGTGATTTTGGAAACACCCTCAATTTTAAAGTTGCTAGTCGTTTAAAAGTCAATAATGATCTGTCGTTTAGAGGATCCTTATCCACAGGCTTTCGCGCCCCTTCTTTGGCACAATTGTACTATAATTTGGTATTTAACAATATCGTCGCCGGAAAATCGGTACCCTCCTTGCTTTCTGCGAACAACAGTACCATAACAAAAGCTTTTGGTATTCAGCAACTTACAGAAGAAAAAGCAGTCAACGGCAGTATAGGTTTCACCTATACCAAGGGCGCTTTCAAAGCCACTGTAGACGCCTATTCGATTTCGGTAAAAGATCGGATCATATTGACCGATAATTTCTCAGATCAAACGGTTTTAGGTCCCTTGAATGTTGATGCTGCTCAATTTTTTGCCAATGGAGTGGACACCAAAACTAAGGGAATTGACATCGTTTTGGGCTATGACATTCGCCTTGGAACGGATCAATTGCTAAAATTGGTGGCGGTAGGAAACTTTAATGATTTAACCATTGATAAGATCAATAATGAAGCATTGAATGAATATACATTTTTCAGTCCTTTTTCAAGAGCTTATTTGGAAGCGGCTGCCCCCGATCATAAGTTGGGCTTTAATTTAAGCTATGTGGGGTCAAAATTTAATGCAGCCTTATCGCTCACCAATTTTAGCGAAGTGCGTCTACAGGACTTTCAATGGGTGGACACCCCACCGACCACTAAAGCAGAGGCCGATGCGTTGTATGCTAATGCCACCGATGTGTATGCAGCTAAAACAGTAGTTGATTTCTCTTTGGGTTATGAATTATCCGATCAATTGTCATTACAAATAGGCACCAACAACCTCTTGAACACCTATCCAACGCCCCAATTTGACGGGTGGACAGACCAAGGAGGATTTTCAGATTCTGTACAAATGGGTTCGGACGGTCGCTATGTGTTTAGTCGTTTAAATTTTAAATTTTAATAATCAAATGAAGAAAATTGTAGTCTTAGGAATGGGCAAAGTGGGTACTTTGGTTGGCACTTTATTGCATAAAAATTTTGAAGTAACCGGTGTGGATCAAAAACCCCCACACTATGAGTATAAACTTCCGTTCCCGGTGGAAATATGTGATGTAAGCGACAAATCGGCATTGCAACCGCTTTTGCAAAAATATGATGCCGTAGTTTCTGCATTGCCCTATTTTTTAAACAAACGAGTGGCGGATTTGGCACTCGAATTGAATTTGCATTATTTTGACTTAACCGAAGATGTTGACACTACCAAACACATCCAAAAACTGAGCAAAAAAGCCACTAAGGTATTTGCCCCTCAATGTGGTTTGGCTCCTGGTTTTATTGGGATTATTGGCAGTGATTTGTCCACCTACTTTGATCGCCTTCGCGACATTGAGTTACGTGTGGGAGCTTTGCCACGTTATCCCAACGGGCAAATGGCGTATTCATTTACTTGGTCACCGCATGGGGTCATCAATGAATACATCAACGATGCAGAAGCCATTCACAATGGAAAAAAGAAAATGGTTCCTTCTTTGCAAGGCTTTGAGTATATCAATATCGAAGGACAAGAATTTGAGGCTTTTACCACCTCCGGGGGCTTGGGCACCATGTGCGATACTTTCGAGGGAAAAGTAGATACTTTAAATTATAAAACCATCCGTTATCCCGGTCATGGAAAATTGATGCGTTTTTTGATGTACGAACTTATTTTGAAAGAGGATAAAGATCTTTTGGAACGCATTTTAAGCAATGCCAAACCTCCGGTGGATGAGGATGTGGTTTATGTATATGCGGTTGTAGAAGGATGGAAAAATGAAACTTTAAGTAGAAAAGAATATTTTAAGGCCTTCTATCCCAAAGAAATTCAAGGTTTTGTATGGCGCGCCATTTCTTGGACCACTGCAGCTTCTATCGCTGCCGTAGTTGAAATGGTAGCCGCTAACAAATTACCCCAACAAGGATTTATTAAACAAGAAGAAATTTCTTGCTCAGATTTTTTTAAAACCGACTCAGGAAGCTTATTTTTAACCTAATTATTTTTAAACATGCACTTAAACGAAACCACCGTTTTAACCTCTATTTTACAGGGGTTGTTCACCACTTATGCCGAGCGTGTTAAGGATGTGAACAAAATCACCAATGCCTTGATTGACCGAAAAATCGTCGCAGGCCAAGAAGAGATCATCAATGATCATATTGCTTTTCGCACTTTGGGAGTTCCAAATTTAGGGATCGCTTCATTTGAAAAAATTTTTCTTACCCATGGCTATCGCAAAATGGGATCGTATCATTTTGATGCTAAAAAATTAGACGCCAATTGGTATGCCCCCCCTACGGAAGATCTTCCAAGAGTTTTTATTAGTGAATTATGTGTGCACGAACTTTCTGAAAACGCGCAACATATTATAAAAAAATATACTTCAAAAATTGATGTCGATCCGGTGGATGCACTGGATTTACATAATGCGGAAGAAGTTATTGATTATTTACACCGTCCTTTGTGGGAACTCCCCACTTTGGCGGATTACAATGCGTTATTGGAAGAAAGCGAATATGCCGCTTGGGTAATCTACAACCGATACTATCTCAACCATTACACCATCAGTGTTCATGAACTTAAGAAAGGGTTAAATACTTTGGATACGTTTAATGATTTTTTATTAGATTTAGGTGTTGCATTAAACAATTCCGGAGGCCTTATTAAGGTGAGTGCTGATGGTCTTTTGCGTCAAAGCAGTTCTGTTGCTGAGCAACATATCGCTACTTTTGCCGGAGGTGAAAAACGATCCATCGCTGGAAGTTATGTTGAGTTTGCCGAACGACTGCCCTTGCCTCAATATGCGCATTTGCCAAATCATATCTTGACACGTGCCCAGCGTCGTGAAGGCTTTGAAACTCAGAATGCAGACAAAATTTTTGAAAGCACCTTCACCTCACAACTCAAACAGCATTGATTCCCTGTTTTTGATTTAATTCCTTACATTGATTTCTAAATCCATTATTAAAAACATTTTATGTCACACCAAGCATTACTCCAATCCTTACACATTGAAAACAATCAAAAGGGCTGTTCTTCCGGACAACAATGGATGGGCAATGGAAAAACACTAAACGCTGAGAGTCCGGTAGACGGATCGTTTTTGGGAAGTGTAACCACTTGTACGGTGGAAGATTATGAAACAATAGTGACCCAGGCAGAAACTGCCTTTGAAACCTTTCGGTCGATTCCGGCACCCAAACGTGGCGAAATGGTTCGTCAATTGGGAGAAAAACTTCGTCTCCACAAAGAAAATTTGGGGCGATTGGTTTCACTAGAAATGGGAAAATCGCTACAGGAAGGATATGGTGAGGTTCAAGAAATGATCGATATCTGTGAATTTGCCGTGGGCTTGTCCCGTCAATTACATGGACTGACAATGCACTCCGAACGCCCCGCCCACAGGATGTATGAGCAATACCATCCTTTGGGCTTGGTGGGTGTGATTTCGGCCTTTAATTTTCCCGTTGCCGTTTGGAGCTGGAATGTCGCTTTGGCCTGGGTGTGTGGCAATGTATGCCTTTGGAAACCCAGTGAAAAAACACCCATGTGTAGCATCGCTTGTCAAAAATTAGTAGCAGAAGTCCTACAGGAAAACAACCTTCCCGAAGGGATTTCTTCTGTTCTTAATGGTGGTGCAGAAGTTGGAAAATGGTTGGCAGAAGATCGACGCATTGCACTGCTATCTGCTACGGGTTCTACCCGTATGGGGAAAGATGTCGCCCAACGCGTGGCTGCTCGATTGGGTAAAAGTTTGTTGGAATTGGGCGGTAACAATGCGATTATCATTACCCCGGATGCCAATCTGGATATTGCCCTCAGAGCCGCTGTGTTTGGTGCCGTGGGGACTTGCGGTCAGCGTTGTACCTCCACAAGAAGACTTATTGTCCATGCCGATTGTTTTGAAACCGTTAAAAATAAATTGATCAAAGCCTATCAACAAATTCGAATTGGAGATCCTTTGGACGCCAACAATCATTTGGGGCCTTTGATTGATGCGCAAGCCGTGGAACAATACAGCAAAGCACTTCAAGCCGTTGAAGAACAAGGGGGTGTATGGATTGTTGAAGGAGGTGTATTAAAAGGCTCTGATTACAAAAGCGGATGTTATGTTAAACCAGCGGTAGCAAGCCTGAGTAACGACGCTGCAATTGTCCAACAAGAGACGTTTGCGCCCATCCTTTATCTGATTCGCTATGAAGGCGGGGTAGAACAAGCCATTACAATTCAAAATGACGTAAAACAAGGGCTATCCTCTTCCATAATAACCAATAATTTGCAAGAGGCAGAAGCTTTCCTTTCGCACTCGGGCAGTGACTGTGGAATTGCCAATGTGAATGTCGGCACTTCTGGAGCTGAAATTGGGGGTGCCTTTGGAGGAGAAAAAGAAACTGGTGGCGGCCGTGAAAGCGGATCCGATGCTTGGAAAGCCTATATGCGAAGACAAACCAATACAATCAATTATTCAGCCGATCTTCCCTTGGCGCAGGGCATACAATTTGACCTTTAGTACGTCATATTTTCTTTATCTTCGTCAAAAAAAGAATGGGAAATTCTCTTCCGCCGGTTGCTATTGCAATCCTTTTAGCGAATGTTATCGTTAGCTACAAAGGGTTTAATGACGAGATTTTTTTTAACCGCTTCCACTTTCAAGTGCGAAAAATCAAACAGGGCGAATACATTCGTCTTTTAAGCTCCGGCTTTTTGCATGTGGGGACTTCGCATCTCATTTTTAATATGATCACCTTTTATTTTTTTGCAGCTCCTGTGATCTACAGCATTGGGAACATTCCTTTTTTGGTGGTTTATTTTGGAAGTCTTTTGGCAGGGAATGCTTTTGCCAATTATTTTCATCGTGATGAACCCTTTTATACAGCGGTGGGAGCGAGTGGTGCAGTTACGGGTATTTTGTTCAGTTCCATTTTGTTATATCCTGCGCTGGAACTCTATATGTTTTTCATACCGATTCCCATTCCCGGCTATTTGTTTGCAGTGGGTTATTTAGCCTATACTTTGTATGGCATGAAAAAACAAAACGATACGATAGGCCATACGGCACATTTTGGAGGAGCTTTGGGGGGTATATTAATTACCTTGATTTTTGCCCCAGTTGCGATTTATGAATCACAACTCACTTTGGGCTTATTGACCGCTACTTGTGCTTTGGTGGGGTATATCCTTTTCCGCTCAAGAAAAAAATAAACTAGAGCCCGTTGAGTAATTCGTCTACTTTTTGATAGAGCGCTTGGCCTCTTAAGTCTCGAGCAATGATGGTTCCTTCGCTATCGAGTACAAAAGTAGCAGGAATGCTGGTAACCTGGTAGGTTTTAGCGATGGGCTCTTGCCAATGTTTTAGATTAGAGACTTGTTCCCAAATCAAACCATCATCTTCGATGGCTTTAACCCATTTGTCTTTTGTTTTATCAAGTGAAACTCCTAAAATCTTTAACCCTTGGTTTTGGTGTTTTCTGTAGAGTTGCACCAAATTGGGGTTTTCAAATCGACAAGGACCACACCAACTGGCCCAAAAATCAATGATGGTGATGGTTCCCAACTGATTGGCTAAAGAAATCATTTCGCCTTGGGGATTGGGAGCTTCAAAAATAGGTGCCAATTTGCCTATTTCTGCTTTGGGAGGGGCACTTAATGCTTCCTGAATATTTTTTCCAGAAACGGTATTCTTGATTCGGTCACTAAATTGGTCGAAGATGCTTTTTATTTCCTCCAGAGGTAGGGATTGTGATCCTAAAAAACGCTCTAAAATTAAAACCGAAATAAAAGAATCCGGTTTGGTTTTAATGAAATCAACTTCGTAATCTTTGATTTGATTTTGTACTTCTAAATATTGTTCTTGCAAGTCTTGAAACAGCAAAGACTCGTTCAATATTTGTGCTTGTTGCATGTCTTTGGCAATTCCATTAATGGATTTGACATAGATTTTTGTGTCGTTTTTATATTGCATAAAATCATCATTGGAAAGGGTGCCTTTCACAATTGACTGTTGCAAGCTATCTTTAAAAATGTCAACAGAAATAGTTCCGCTTTCAGCAATAAAAGGGAGACTTCCTCCAATTTCTTCGATTTGCAAAAAGTTGATGTCAGGTATTTCTATCATGCCTTCAAATTGAAAAGCTCCAGCATTCACTTCGGCAGAATCAATCACTTGGGGTTGGTTGTTGGCATTGGCAATGATCCGATACACCTTTTTTCCATTGGCAAGGTCAACGGCTCCTTTGATCTTAAAAGTTCCAGGAGATTGGCAGGCAAATAGAAGCAGCCCAGCTAGGACTAGTTGAATATATGTTTTCATAGTAAAATTTTACGCGATAAAAGTAAGGAATAAAAAAGAATTGAGAAACTTATCCGTATTTTAGTCTTCCCAAATAAACAATAGCGAACGTATGGAAACAACAGCAAAATTAAACTCAAAATTGATGCTTTTACAGCGGCAATTGGAGGGAGAACTTTTGTGGGATTCACTACATAAAAAATTATATGCCACAGATGCCTCTGTCTATAAAATGGAACCTTTGGCAGTGGCTTTTCCAAAAAACGAAACCGACTTGAAAGCGCTAATCGTTTTTGCGCAAGAGTATCAATTGAGTTTAATTCCTCGAACCGCCGGAACCTCTTTGGCAGGGCAATGTGTTGGGACGGGCATCGTGGTGGATGTTTCCAAGTATTTTACCAAAATATTGGATTTGGATACAGAGAAAAAAACCGTGACCGTTCAGCCCGGTGTGAATCGCGATGCACTGAATATTTATCTGGCGGAAAAGGGATTGTTTTTCGGCCCTAACACGTCCACTTCTAAATATTGTATGTTGGGAGGAATGGTTGGGAACAATTCTTCAGGAACGACCTCCATTCGTTACGGTGTAACTCGAGACAAAGTGGTGCGTATGGAAACCTTGTTGAGTGATGGTTCTAAAGCCATTTTTGAAGAATGTGATCAAAACCTGCTGCAACAAAAACTGGAACAGGACAGTTTGGAAGCGTCCATTTACAAGATGTTTTTGGAGGAACTTTCCGATAAAAAAGTTCAATCTCATATCATAAACGATTTTCCGCATGCCAGCGTTCATCGCAGAAACACGGGCTATGCAGTGGATAAATTATTAGAACAGCAACCGTTTCAGCCAAAGGGCAGCGGACTTAATCTTTCAAAATTGTTAGCTGGAAGCGAGGGAACCTTAGCTTTTACAACTGCCATTACATTGGATTTAGAACCGCTGCCGCCCCAGCACAGTGTGATGTTGGTGTTGCATTTTGATAGCATCAAAAATGCAATGCAGGCGGTCGTCCCTGTCATGAAACACCATTTGTTCACCTGCGAGTTGATGGACAAAACCATTTTGGATTGTACGAAAGATCATCCCGGATATCAAAAAAACCGATTTTTTATTCAAGGCGACCCCAAAGCAATTTTGCTACTAGAGTTACGACATGCAGATACGGAGCAATTAAAAAAGGATCTAGAAGCCCTGAAACAAACCGCCGAAACCGATGGTTTCTGTTATGCTGCGGTTCCTTTGTGGGGAGAAGAAATTGAAATGGCCAACACACTACGTCATGCAGGCTTGGGTTTGTTGGGGAATATAGTGGGGGATCACAAAGCGGTGGCGTGTATTGAAGACACGGCCGTACCTTTGGAGCAATTGGCGGACTATATCGAAGCATTTCAAGCGTTGATGCAACAGTTTCAACAAGAAGTTGTGTTTTATGCCCATGCCGGTGCCGGAGAACTTCATTTGCGCCCGATTTTAAATTTAAAAACAAAAGAAGGAATTCAGGATTTTAGGGCGATTACCCTCGCCGTTGCAAAATTGGTCAAGAAGTACAAAGGCTCCTTGAGTGGGGAACACGGGGACGGAATTGTGCGCTCCGAGTTTATCCCGATCGTGGTGGGTGCTGAGAATTATGCCTTGTTTAGGCGAATTAAAAAAACTTTTGATCCCCAGGGGATCTTCAATCCTGGAAAAATTGTAGATCCATTTCCCATGGATGAAAATTTGCGTACTTCAACAGCAGTAAAAGCAGAAATCTCAACCTTGATGGATTTTTCAGCGGATCAAGGCTTGCTGCGTGCAGTAGAAAAATGCAATGGAGCCGGCCAATGTCGCTCGGTGCTCCCCTCGGGTACACTTTGTCCCAGCTATCGTGCCACTCGAGATGAAAAGCATAACACTCGAGGACGTGCCAATGTATTGCGCGAAGTTCTCCTATCCAATACGGCTGTCAATGCGTTTGATGATGCCGCGCTAAAAGAAGTCTTTGATTTGTGTTTAAGCTGTAAGGCCTGCGCTACGGAATGTCCCAGCAGTGTTGATATTGCAAGCTATAAAGCAGAATTTTTATATCAATATCAAAAGACTCATGGCAGCTCATTACGGAATAAATTATTTGCCTATAATGGAAAAATAAATGAAAAAGTATATCCGTTTCGTGGGGTGCAGAACCTGCTCTTACGGCAAAGTTTTTTCGGAAAGCTGTTCAAAAAAGCATTGGGAATTGCTCCAAAACGAGCTTTTCCAGTATTAGAAAAACCTTTACATAAATCAATAAAAATCAACGCTATAAACACAAATAATAAAAGTGTTTATTTATATTTAGACGAGTTTACAAACTATCAAGAAACGCACCTTGGAAAAACGGCTATTGCGCTACTTGAAGGTCTGGGATATCACGTAAATATATTGCCCCCAACAGAAAGTGGACGCACCTATATTTCGAAAGGTTTTTTGGAGCAAGCCAAAAAATGTGCCGACCGTAATGTCGCCTTATACGGCGATTTAATTTCAGAAAAGCATCCGCTCTTGGGGATAGAACCATCAGCCATCTATACTTTTTCTGACGAATACCCAAAATTGACTTCGGAGGTGGAAAAGGCTAAAAAACTAGCCGCAAATTGTTTTCCTATCGAAACTTTTCTAGCAGCAGCACTGAAAAAGGGAAATTTAAAAGCGGATCAATTTCATGAGGCAACAAAAACCATTAAAATCCATGCGCATTGTTATCAAAAAGCCTTGGGGAATCCTGCGGATACCTTTGCATTGTTGAATCTTCCCGTGAATTACAAAGTAAGTCTTTTGAATACGGGCTGTTGCGGGATGGCGGGCTCCTTTGGTTATGAAGCAGAACATTATGAGGTCAGTATGAAAGTGGGGGAGGAACGCCTTTTTCCCGCTGTTCGAAAAGCCGACGCAAATGACGTTATTGCAGCGAATGGAACCAGTTGTCGCCATCAAATCAAAGATGGTACGGGACGTAAAAGTCAACACCCCATTGAAATTTTATACGATGCATTAGTTAAAAAAAACCCTAGCTAAAAGGCAATCCAAAACTTTACCTTTATCTTTGAGGTTTTAATATAGAATATGTCTGGAAATATATACGGTACCCTGTTTCGAATCGCTACTTTTGGAGAATCTCATGGTGCTGCTATTGGGGGAGTGATTGATGGCTGTCCTGCAGGAATAAAATTAGATCTAGCGGCCATTCAACGCGATTTAGATCGTCGCAAACCGGGGCAATCGGCGATTGTAACCCAACGTAAAGAACCTGATGAAGTTGTTTTTTTCTCCGGCATTTTTGAGGGGCAAACCACAGGAACACCCATCGGTTTTGCGATTCATAACACCAATCAAAAATCAAAAGATTATTCGCATATCAAAGACAGCTATCGACCTTCACATGCCGATTATGTCTATGACGAAAAATACGGAATCCGCGATTATCGGGGAGGGGGGCGCAGTTCCGCCCGTGAAACTGCCAGTAGGGTAGTGGCCGGTGCCATCGCCAAACAGTTTTTAAATCCTGTATCTATACAAGCTTATGTATCAGGCGTGGGTGCAATTCAGTTAGACAAGCACCCCTCTGAAGTTGATTTTTCAACAATAGAAGATAATCCTGTACGTTGTCCAGATCTCAAAATGGCCGTTGCGATGGAGGAATATATCAAGCAAATTCGAAAGGAAGGGGATACCGTTGGAGGTGTAATCACCTGTGTTATAAAAAACGTTCCCGTTGGTTTGGGAGAACCTGCATTTGATAAATTACATGCAGAATTAGGAAAAGCCATGTTGTCCATCAATGCCGTGAAGGGTTTTGAATACGGCAGTGGGTTTGCCGGAACTCAAATGAAAGGGAGTCAGCACAATGATCTATTCAATTCGGACGGGACCACTCAAACCAATCGTTCCGGTGGAATTCAAGGAGGAATTTCAAATGGAATGGACATTTATTTTAGAGTGGCATTTAAACCCGTTGCGACCATTATGCAACAACAGTCTACCATCAATTCCAAAGGAGAGCCCGTAGAAATGCAGGGCAAAGGGCGTCACGACCCTTGTGTGGTGCCCCGTGCTGTTCCCATAGTGGAGGCTATGGCGGCTCTTGTTTTGGCAGATTTTTCGCTTTTAAACAGAACCATAAAATCCTAAATACTTATTCCCCATGAAAAAACTTGCACTACACTGGAAAATTTTAATCGGCATGCTCCTTGGGGTGCTCTTTGGGCTGTTACTTTCTCTAATGGATGGAGGTCCCGCTTTTATAGGGAACTATATCAAGCCCTTTGGAACCATTTTTATTAATTTACTAAAACTCATCGCTGTTCCACTGATTTTGGCATCACTGATTAAAGGGGTTTCCGATCTAAAGGATATTTCAAAGCTCTCTCAAATGGGGGGGCGTACCATCGTCACCTATTTACTGACCACCTTGACTGCCGTGAGTATTGGTTTGGTTTTGGTCAATATCATTCAACCCGGAAAGTCCATTAGTGTGGATACGCGGGAGGAGTTGGTGGCAGCCTATGCCTCCGAAACTCAGGCCAAGCAGGAGGCAGCCGCCCAGCAAAAAGAAGCGGGCCCTTTGCAAGCCTTGGTGGATATGGTTCCTTCTAATATTTTTGAAGCTGCCTCGAGCAATAGAAATATGTTGCAGGTCATATTTTTCGCCTTGTTTTTTGGCATCGGGATGATCTTATTGCCTCCTCGGAAAGTAAAACCCGTTAAAAAATTCTTCGACGCTTTTAATGAAATCATTCTTAAACTGATTGATTTAATCATGCTGATAGCCCCCTATGGTGTTTTTGCTCTTTTGGCGGCTTTGGTGGTAGAAGCTCCTAGTTTAGAGCTGTTTAAGGCACTCGCTTTGTATGCAATTACTTTATTGTTGGGATTAGCCATTATGATTGTGGTTTATGTTGTGATTGTTCGAGTGTTTACGAAAAAGAAGGCGTCCTTTTTTTTAAAAGGAATAGCACCCGCCCAATTGCTCGCCTTTTCAACCAGTTCCAGTGCAGCCACTCTCCCCGTTACGATGGAATGTGTGGAGGATAACTTAGGGGTGGACGAGGAAGTGGCCAGTTTTGTGCTTCCCATTGGAGCCACCATCAATATGGACGGGACCTCCGTATATCAGGGAGTAGCTGCCGTATTTATTGCACAAGCTTTTGGTTTAGATTTGAGTTTAAGTGCTCAATTGGGTATTGTTTTTACTGCGACCTTAGCCTCCATAGGAACTGCCGCTGTTCCCAGTGCTGGCATTGTTATGTTGGTCATCGTTTTGGCTCAAGCAGGGATCCCGGAAGCCGGTTTGGCGTTGATTTTTGCGATAGACCGACCTTTAGACATGTGCCGAACCATTGTAAATGTTACGGGAGATGCTGCTGTATCCATGATAGTAGGGAAGTCGATCGGAAAACTAAAAGATTGAGCTTTATTTCTTTTTTAACAAGTCACGGATTTCTGTAAGCAATACTTCTTCTTTGGAGGGAGCAGGGGGGGTAGCGGGAGCTTCTTTTTCATTAGCCGCTAAACGATCTTGCATTTTGTTGTACATCTTTACGACCATGAAAATGGCAAATGAGACAATTAAAAAAGTGATGATGGTGTTTATAAAAGCACCATAATTGACAGCTACTTCGGCAGCATCGCCTTGCGCTTCTTTAATGACAATTTTCAGCGCAGAAAAATCAACACCGCCCAACAACAAACCCACTGGAGGCATGATGATGTCGTTGACTAAGGATTTTACAATCGCTCCAAAATAAGTGGCCATGATAAGACCTACAGCCATATCGATCACATTTCCACGGCTGATAAATTTTTTAAATTCTTTCATATAGACAAAAATTTGAGGTTAAAAGAGTAGTTAAATTAGCATATTTAAGTTAAAATTTCAACAAAGGATTTATTTCATTTTCATTTATTGGAGAAATTTATGTCGAATTTTTTCTTCCGGAATTGGACAAGTTTCCTTTTTTCCAAACAACCAATAACGCCCATGGGCAACTGAACGGTAGATGAAATTGGTTAAAGTCCGTGGGAGCAAAGAAAAAATGAGTAAGCTACGCACTCCACCTCGAAGACGCTTTAAGATCATAAATACTGCAGACGCTTCAACGGCAAAATTTTCTTGATCCCAAACAATAATTGAATCGTACGCTAAAAGTTCGGGACGATTTTGTAAGAATTTTCTAGCAATCTCGCTTTCTAAGGTTGAAAAACGCAATTGATCATTTCGATCCCATCGACAAAGTACCCGCACCCAAAAATTACAAAAGACACAATAGCCATCAAAAAAAATAATAAGCGGTTGCATGCTGTTTTTTGTTTAAATAAAAATAATAATCAACTGTAAGGGAGTATCCACTTTAATTTCTCTACGCTTATATATTTAAAAGGATCTGAAAACTATTTTTTCTCTGCCTCAACAAATTCGAGTAAGTCCAAATTAATTTGCGTGGTGAATTTCCCATAATTGACAATGGCTTTACGCTTCTCAATAGCATCAATACTTCCCACGGAACGTCCATCATGCATGCGCACACGATCCCCAATTTTCAGGGTGCGTTTTGGTGTAATTTCAGTTTTAGGCTCCTTTTTTTGTTTCTTTTTTTCTTTGCGAACAACAGCAATTTCTTTCTCAACCACTGTGTTTAGTTTGTCTTTTTGGGCGCGTTCTTTTTTTGCCTCAGTAGCCGTTTTGCGTTTGCGTTTTGCGTTTTCGGTTTCCACCAGTCTTAAAAGTTCGGCAATCAAAGGACGTTTTTTGTTGTTTAAGAAATAGTTTTCTGCCACCTCATTGAATTTGTTGCCCAAAGCAATCATACGTTGGTTGTAATCGAACAATTCTTGATAGCTGATGAGTTTACTTTTTAATTTGGCATTTAAGCTTTCCATATTTTCGGAAGCTTTGGCGGCTTGATCTTCTTTTTCTTTCAGTGAAGCTCCCGTTTTAGCCATTTTAGAACGTTCTTTTTGGAGTTTGGCAATGGTTTCATCAAAGCGGACTTTGCCGCGCTCTATTTTCTTTTTGGCCCGATTGATAAGACTGTAGGGCAATCCGTTTTTTTGAGCCACTTCAAAGGTAAATGAACTTCCCGCTTCTCCAGTAATCAGTTTAAAAACGGGTTCCAAGGTGCGGTTGTCAAATTGCATATTGGCATTTACCATGGCGGGTAATTCGTTGGCTAAAACCTTTAGGTTCGCGTAGTGGGTGGTGATTAGACCAAAGGCTTCTCGCTCATAAAAATCTTCAAGAATTACTTCAGCTAGGGCACCTCCTAATTCGGGATCGGAACCGGTTCCAAACTCATCAATCAGGAATAAGGTTTGGGCATTGCATTTTTTTAAAAAAACCTTCATGTTTTTCAACCGATAGGAGTAGGTACTTAGATGATTTTCAATTGATTGGTTATCTCCAATATCCGTTAAAATCCGATCAAAAATACAGCCAACACTGCGCTCGTGAACCGGAATCAGCATACCACTTTGCAGCATTAATTGCAACAGACCAACGGTTTTGAGTGTAATACTTTTTCCTCCTGCATTGGGTCCAGAAATCACAACGATTCGATGCTCCTTATCCAAGGTGATGTCTTGAGGAAAAGTGGTTTTTCCTTCCAACTGATGGGTTTTGAGCAAAAGGGGATGATAGGCATTTATATAATCAATTTCTTGCGTATCTAAAACAATACGAGGTAACTGCGCGTTGATGGACGCTGCGTAACGTGCACGGGCATAAACCGTATCTAAATACAATAAAAAGTCCTGTTGACTTTGTAACAATGGCAGAAAAGGTCGAAAAAATTCAGTGAGTTCGCTCAATATTTTTTTAATCTCCTGAGTTTCTTCATATTGAAGATTTTGTAATTCTCTTGTCAAGGCGTTGGTTGCTTCGGGCTCAATAAATACGATACTCCCCGTTTTTGAGCTGCCTAAAATGGCGCCTTTAACTTTTCGGCGGTACATGGCTTTTACTGCCAAAACACGTTTGTTATCCACCACCGACTCGCGTATGTCATCTAAATAATTCGAAGATTGGTAGGAGGAGAGTGCTTTATTAAAACTATTGCCGATTTTCCCACGAATTTGATGAATCTGTTTCCGAATTGAAAATAATGCGTCAGAGGCATGGTCTCGAATTTCACCAAATCGATCAATTACTTGATCTACTGCTTTTTTGATTTCCTTTTCTTGAACCAAATGTTCGGATGCACCAAAAAGGGTGGGGTAGTAGGTTTTGAATTTAAGTAGAAAAGTCAAAAGGGTGTTCACCGTCTCAGTGTTTGCAGCAAAGGTTTTAAAGGCAGCGGGTTCCAATACACTATTTTCAATTTTCAACAGCGACAAAAAAGACGTCACGGATTGAAAACCGTGATTGGGAATACGATTTTCATTGTCGAAGGAGGCGAGAAATTCAAAGACCGCTTGTAGTTCGGTTTGGATAAAAACAACTTCTATAGAAGGAAATAAATCAAAACAAGCTTCCTTGCCCATAGGGGTTATGGCATAGTCCGAAACTTGTCGGAGTACTTGATGGAATTCCAAATCTTCGAGTGTCTTTTTCGGGATTTTAAACATCTGTTTTGCCTATCTTAGTGCTGCAAAAGTAGTGAATTCATGACGGTACAAATACATCCGAGTTGGGAAAAACAGTTATACGCTGAATTTCAAAAACCGTATTTTAAAGAATTGGTGCAATTTGTCAAGACCGCCTATGCTACGCAACCATGCTACCCCCCGGGGAAACTGATTTTTAATGCATTTAATCTATCTCCCTTTGCAAATACTCGCGTTGTGATTTTGGGACAAGATCCATATCACGGTCCTGGTCAAGCGCACGGTTTATGCTTTTCTGTTCCGGAAGGCATCTCGCATCCTCCTTCGTTGGTCAATATCTTCAAAGAAATTGAAACGGATTTAAATCTCCCTTATCCCAAAAGCGGTAATTTGGAACGTTGGGCACAGCAAGGTGTTTTGTTGTTAAATGCCACGCTCACTGTTCAAGCGCATCAAGCCGGGAGCCATCAAAAAAAGGGCTGGGAAACCTTTACCGACAGCGTGATACAGTTACTTTCTGAAAATCGTGAGGGATTGGTGTTTATGTTGTGGGGGGGCTATGCCAAACAAAAAGCAACACTGATCGATTCCCAAAAGCATTGCATTCTGTCCAGTGGGCACCCCTCTCCACTGAGTGCCAATCGAGGATATTGGTTTGGTAACAATCACTTTAGCCAATGTAATGCCTATTTAAAGAATAGGGGAGTAGCTATTATTCGCTGGTAATACAATATATTTTTTATACCGATAATGCAACAATATCTGCCACTGACTACTTCAGTGCACCTGCAGGTTTCAAAGGGTTATAGAATTCATCTGAGATACAGGATTTTTGTTATCAATATGATAGAACGAACCCCTAATGTCGTTGCGTTTGAAACCAAATATTTACCTTTTAATAATGAACTTCTCAAGTCGATCCCGTTTTTTAGTTCAAATAAACATCGGAAGGAATTTTGTGGATTTAATTTCTCTTGCATTATTAACTGATGGGAGTATTTCAAAAGTTTTATTGAATTTAGGTGTGCATTCTAACCAACGCATCTCCTTTTCTATGTCTAATACTGGGGAAGGAAGCCTCCAAAATAGAGGAAGTACGTGAAATTGATTTCCTCGCTGCAGGACAAGCTTAAAAAGCATGTACGCCTGCTAAAAAAAACAGTTCTGTTCTCAAGGTTGGAATGTGAATTTAAACGCTTCCCCCATAACCTCTAATTTTATGAGTTTAATCTACATGAGATTTTCACCTTTATTTGTCTGTTTTTTTCTTTTTGCAGGTGTTTTGAGCGCACAGGAGACCCTAGTAACCGATCATAAAGGCACAAAAAAATAGTTACTTCCAACACGGTGACCACCACAGCGACAGCACCTACTAGCCCGGTTGAGGGGGACGTTTGGTTTGATGCCACCAGTCGAAGCACTAAAATTTGGCAAGGAGATCCAGCCATCTGGAAAGACCTCACACCTATTGTTTCGCTATGGCAATCGAACACCGACGGAGGTCTATATGCGGTCGATGATATTGTTAGTTATAACGGAATCCTTTATAAAAATTTGACAGCAACAAACACCAATCTCAGCCCCGACAATGACCCAACCAATTGGGGGTATGCCATTGCCTCTGGTGCAGCCGATGAGCCTTGGTATACGGTTGGTACAACTACTGGACATACTTCCAATACCGGAGACATGTTCTTTATGGGGCAAGTGGCTATAGGCAACGCTAGTCCTGACCCAAATGCGATATTAGATTTAACAAATTCTATCGATAAAGCTTTTTTATTGCCTTCTGAAACACTTCAATCAAACATTAGTTCCCCAACAGACGGAATGTTGGTGTATAGTTCAGATAATAATAATGTATACCTAAGAGCAGAAAGTGCGTGGAAACCTATTGCTCACAATTTGGTAACCAATGAACTTATTTTTGATGGCGAAGATGACACTGATGTTACCAACGACAATTTCTATTACGTTTCATTTGTAGTCAACGGCGATTGGAAGGTAGTTCGGTATGATAAAACTGATGTAAATATAGAATTACAGGCTACTTTGAGCAACAATTCTGGACAGCTTGCTCAGCCCATTGATTTATTGACCTGTACTGCTTTAACCTATAATTAGATGAAATTTGTTATAAAACATATCGAAAATCGTTCTCTTTTAAAAATTAGTAATATCGGCCATTTCAAAGTCTTTTTTTTATGGATTCTTCTACTATTTAGTTTTTTATCATCAATAGCACAAAATGTTACGCTGTCGGGCGCTATCATTACACAAAGTGGTGGATCACTATCGAGGAGGGGGACGCCTCAGGATATTATTGATGCTGGATATGGAACACTTACAGGGGCTAAAACCATTACGATGGGCAACTACCATTTGATAGTAAATGGGTTTTATGAGGATACCGGCTGGACGTATATATTTTCTTCGGGCAGAAGAATGATTGCAGGGTCTGCTTGTAATTGGGTTTCAGGAAAATCTACTAACGGTCAATATTATGATGGTGCAATTTTTAATATTTATTCAGTATCTGGGAGTAGTGATGTTAATATAAGTCAAACTGATGCCACATTGTTTTGGTATGGAGTGATTATTGACAATAAATCGCTTCAATCGCGATTACGAATGAATCCATTAAACGCAACATCAGAAGTTGTTTTAACCCTAAAAAACCCCTCTTATCTTACCAATAATGTTGGTGATATTGCTTTGTTTGAACTTAGTCATTACACTGCTTTTATTAGACACGGTGCCAACGTTGGACGCTTGGATAAGTTTTTGCACGTTTCTCCAATATCGAACAGCATCTACAATAATACCTACGCCCAGGATATTATTTATAATCTCTACCAACCTATTTCTGAGACAGGACAGAGTATTAATTTTTATAGTATTACTGGAACACGAGATTTAGTATTGAATAATCCTATTCTTGATACAGACAAATTACGGATTTATAGAAATGGAGAAGTAATTCGAATAAATGAAGATTTGGAGATAAGTGTGAGTAGCAATTCATCTCAATTAAACGGTATTGATATTCATGTATTTACACAAGATGGCAGTTATCAGTTTCCATTGAGCAGCGTTACAGATACAGATGGGGAGGTTACCGCACGACTTCTGGATATATGGAGAGGTAATGGTAATGGGGTTTCGGCATATAATATTCCAAGCACAATAGTAGATCGGCGTGCTGTAAAAATAGTATTTGCAAGGTATGACATTAATTACAAAACTACAGATTACAATGATGTGATCGGAAATGGCGTATTTCCAGTTACAGTTTTTAGAGCAGAAGACATAAATATTAGTGAATCTGACAAGACGGTGGTAGATTCCTATACGAAAATAGATAATCTCGATAATTTATACGATAGGGCTAAAAGTTGGAAAGTTGATGCTGCAAACATAGAGCATCCAACACTAGATTCGCTGCTCGTGTTGAACGATCAAAAAACGCTTCTTTTAGGCAATCATGATTTAGTAATAGATCGTAATGCTACGGCGGCTTTTTCTGTGGATAAAACAAATCGAATCATTACCATAAAAGCAGATACTTTAGTGATTGGGGATAAATTTACTTCGATTCAAACAACAGGCACTATAACTACGCAAAATGGTGCCACACTAGAGTTTGGTTATACAGATGATTCGGGTATTAATAAATTTGTTCACCTTGATTGGAATGAAAATACAACTCAAAATGTTAGTGTAGAAAATTTGAGTACAAATACAGCAATAGTGGGTTCAGTATCCGCAACAAATGTTTACAAAGGACATTTTTTAATGCCTAATCCAGCACCTTCTGCTGGAATTCAGGTTGAAATTGCTTCCATAGGGGGGTATACCTTATTTCAAAAATTATTTCCAGAGCCTGACATGAACTTTATTAGGACGAATATCACCTTAAACGCAAGTGAAGAAAAACAAATTGAGATGCTGTTTCTAGCTAAAAAAATTCTTCAAAAATCGGAAGGAATAAATGAAGCATTGACAGGAAATACTCCTAACATAGTCGATAACTCTACAGTTACTGCTACCAATGCAGCCGCAACCAACGAAAATCAAGAAGCGATCCTCCAACTGTTGCTGCGTGTTTTAAATAAAGTTTCGTCAAATAGAGAGGCCTTTAGGGAGTAATTTTATTTCGCAGAAAAAACGTGGTTTAAAGTAATCCTTTAAAGCATCATAAAAGTCAAATTGTTGGATGATTTATCCCCCAACACGCTTGACATGATGTCCCATTTCGGAGAGGATTTGTATGAGTTGCTCGCGATAATTCCCTTGAATAATTATTTCTCCATTCTTCACACTACCGCCCACACCGACACCTTGCTTTAGGGTTTTAGAAAGGCTTTTTAAAGCATCCGGCGAACCTTTAAACCCTTTGATGAGGGTGACCGTTTTTCCACCCCGCCCTTTGTTGCTGAAATGAGCTTCCAAATGTTGTGCCTCAAACTGCGGTTCACTTTCCGGAATGGGATCAGGATCGGGAGCCAGATTATCAAATTGTATTTGGGCAAGGGCATCCAAGCTATTCATTTTCTTTGCCATAAAAAGGGTTTTAAACATCAAAAATACTTAATTTAGAGTTTTAGACCCAATGAAAAAAATCGTTTTTATTTTCTTTTTTAGTACTTCGCTTATGGCACAAGAAGCCCTCCCTTTTCGAGAAATCGGTAATGCTCCACAAGATTATACCGCCGGAAACCTAATCAGTCGAATGATAGAAGGTTTGGGGTTTCGTTATTATTGGGCTACGGAGGGTTTAGCCGTTGTAGATATGGCCTATCAACCTTCGCCAGATGCCCGAAGTCTGTATGAAACTTTGGAACATATTTATGGCCTCTGCAACGTCATCAGCAATATCGCCCTGGTGCGACCGAGTGTTCGCCCTCCCGAGGCGATACCCGCAGATTTTGAAAGTTTGCGAAAGGCAACTTTAGAGCATTTGCAAACCGCTCAAAAAATATTTTTATCGTTAGATGCCGAAGCGCTTTCCAAAATGGAAATTATTTTTGAAAGGGGAGGGGAGCAGCAGCATTTCCCTTTATGGAATTTATTAAATGGTCCACTTTCCGACGCACTCTATCATACGGGGCAAGTGGTTGTTTTTCGACGTTCGGCCGGCAATCCAATTGCTAACGGCGTGAATGTTTTTTTAGGAAAAAAGAATTAAATACTTTTTTCGGGCAAAACTACTCAATGATAACGGCAGTTCCATAGGCAAGTATTTCCGAGCAACCTTGCATCACCATGGAGGTGGTAAGGCGTACATTGACAATAGCATTTGCACCCATTTTCTCGGCATCTTCAATCATACGTTGAAGTGCTTGCTCACGTGACATTTCTTGTAATTTTGTGTATTCACTAATTTCGCCGCCAATGATGTTCTTTAGACCTGCGAAAACATCTTGGCCAATATTTCGTGCCCTTACCGTACTGCCTCGAGCAATGCCAAGAGTTTGAGTGATTGTCTTGTTTGAAATGGTGGGAGTGTTAACAATAATCATGGTTGGTGTAATTTAAATAAATGAATATCAATAGTAGGGAAGAGGCGCAACGCATTTTCATAATACACTTTTTGCAAAACGGAATCGGGCAGGGCAAGTCCGTACATTTTCCAATGCGCATGGCGTTTTCGATAATAATCAAAGTATTCGTCCTCCGTTTCCAAAACACGGAAGTAAGTATAGTACTCACTCACATTGTAACTGTCTTTGCCAAACAACAAACGATCTTGATAATCGATAAAAAATTGTCGTGCACGTTTAGGCTGTCTTCCTAGTTCAGCAAGAACAGCACCAATTTCGGTCATCACATTTGGATATTGATCCAGGTGTTTTCCCAGTCGATCCAAATCATTCCCCATCCAACCCAAATGCGCATTAATAAAGGTTGTGTTTGGATGTTTTTTGAAAATAGCATGTTGTTCTGCTAGGACCTCCTCAAAAGAAGGATTGGTTTTTGGATCGCGATACCGCCCTGGTTTTTGGCGAAGTTCTAACCAACGTTCATTGAATTTGTCTTTGGGTTGCCAAAAAGAAGCCGGTTCTCCGGTATGAATAAGTACTGGAATATTATTTTTTCCACAGGCTTCCCAAATAGGATCCAAACGTGCATCCTTTACAGCAATACGATGTCCATTACGGTCCTTACTGGAAAGTCCGAGTGATTTATAAACTTTTAACCCCATCACTCCAGCTTTTGCTGCGGAGTCGATCAGCGCAACTTGGGTGGTTGCAAAATCAGCTTGATCGATGGCTTCAAAATCAACATTTAGAAATAACCCGAACCGTTTTGGGGCATTTTCGCTAATGTTTTCCAACGATTTTCGTAGATACAAGCCTCTGTATCCACTTAAATTAATCATAAAGCCCATGTTCAAACTATCCATTTCCGCAACCAATTTGGAAAGGTCTTTAATGGGCATGTCAAATTGATGATTGTGAACATCTACAAAAGGAAATTTTGCTCTTTTGACGGGGTGTTCCGGCACTACCAAAGTAGACTTTGGGCTGTAGACTTCAATGTCCATCAGGTTCTTCTTTTTTTGAAGCACATCAATGCTGTAGTAGCATACACCAAAGATGATACTAATAAATAGAACAACTTTAAGGAGCAAGCGGAAGGTGAGCAAGCCCCAGCGCATTATTGTATCGGAATACTTACTTCCGTGGTATCCCAACGCATTCTTAGGCGTAGTCCTTCAGTGCCTTCTTCAAAATCTATAGTGAATTGTTCCAAAGCGTTCTCTAGTTCAGCTGTCGGACGATTGAGTTGCATCACAATTCCTTCCGAATCGGGAAGGGCGGCACCGGATCCAGATGCTTTGTCATGAACCACCACCAACCAATGATCGGCATAGGGATAACAATATAAACGATACTTTCCTGCGGGTAAATTTCGACCTCCAAAAACCAGATCGGTTTTGGACTCAATACGCGTTGCCATATTGGCACCCAAACGCCAATAAACCCCATAAGGAAGCAATGCACCCTCGGTAGCTTCGCCAAATATCAAGCGTTCTTTTTTATAGGGACGGGAATAATTGAGGGTGATGTCTTTTCCGGCTTCTTGATAATAGATGGTTTCATTGGGACTGGCTGGATTGATGAACAGCACGTAAGTAAAGTAGCCGATTATTGCAACCCCAACAACCAACAACATAAGTCCGATTAGTTTTAAAATTCTCATAAGATTTGATTTTTTATAATTTATACGTTTTCAATGAATTACGCCTATTAAAGCGATGCTGATCAAAGGTTAAACTTTAGAATAATAAACTAAATTACACATTATAAACGATGACGCAAGGATACAACTTGAAGAAATTTTTAAAGAATTTTAAAAAAATGTTGTTTTTCAGATCAGTTGATTTTTTGTCGTGTCTATTTTTAGTTTTAAACTATTGAAACCTTGTCTTACGCAGTTTAATTTTCTAAATAAATATTTTTTTTAAACATTAGTTTTATTCAAGTGCTTCAAAAACAATATTTTACATTATATAAATAAACTTATAATTTATATTATGTTCAATGGAAATTTAATGAGACAGAACCCCTACTCATTACTCTTTCTTTTGCCTTAAATATCAAATTTATGATTCAAAGAATCCACAACCATATACAACTGATTGTTTTCTTCTCTGCAACTTTTGCAAATGGCGGCATCTAAAAATAAAATAACCAAATCGCTTTCTACTTTAGCATCCTCGCAATGGAGAAAATTAAAAGCTTTTTCCAAATAAGGATAAATCAGATCAAATATGGATTGCAAATGGGTGTGATTTTGCATCCTCAGTTGATAGAGTAAATTCCATAGTTTTTTTTGCGGATTGGGAATATGTAAAGGAATGGCGATTAAATGTTTGAGTAACACTTTGGGATGCTCATATTTAAACACGGGTTGTAAATGCGTTTCGATTTCTGTCTTACAAAAATTCAATACTGCTGTGAGTATCCCCTCTTTATTTTGGTAATGTCGAAAAAGCAGCCCTTCTGAGACTCCCGCCACTTCTGAAATTTTTTTGGTTGAGGTTTCTTTGTAACCGTTTTTTGAAAACAGTTCTATAGCAGCTTTGAGGATATCGGTTTTCTTTGGGGTCATAGTGATTGCTTACTTATAAAAATAAGTATTTTTTTTAAATATGGAAAAAGGTTTTTTGTCGAATATCATAAAAGTCTATCGAAAACACCATTGATTTATTTAGTTGGATTTATTAATGTGGTAAAAATTGATTAAATTGAAGGAAATAAAATTCACAATGAAACCCCTTATATTTTCTCTTTTATTTTTTGGATTAATCCAATGTAATCCCCCCTCCTCTACGGCTCTTGAAACCCCTCTTGTAATCGCCTATTATTCTGGAAATGGAATAGACATAAAGCAATACGATCTAAAAGGTGTAGATCAACTGATTTACAGTTTTTTACATTTAAAAGGGAATCAACTTGCAATCGATAATCCCCAAGATTCATTGACTTTATTGCAACTTACTGCTTTAAAAAAAGCTTATCCTAAGCTTCAAGTGCTTGTTTCTTTGGGAGGCTGGGGGGGTTGCAAAACCTGTTCAGATGTGTTTTCAACCCAAGCCGCACGTAAGGAATTTGCCCTTTCCACTGCACAAATTTTAAAAAACTATCAAGCTGATGGCATTGATTTAGATTGGGAATACCCTGTTGTTCCGGGACCTCCGGGGCATCCCTATAAGGATGCCGATCAAGCGAATTTTACAGATTTAGTGGTTCAATTACGAAAAGAACTCCCAAAAAAGGCGGTATTAAGTTTTGCAGCGGGCGGTTATCCCGATTATTTGGAACGCGCCATCGATTGGAAAGCCGTCATGCCCTTGGTGGATCATGTCAATGTAATGAGTTACGATATGGTAGGAGGCTTTAGCACCACAACAGGACATCACACTCCCCTCTATGCTACTTCTCAACAAGAACGCTCCGCCGATCAAGCGATTCAATGGTTGTTAGAAAAGGGCGTTCCTGCCCATAAAATTGTCATTGGTGCTGCTTTTTATGGAAGAATTTTTCAGCAGGTTCCTCCAGAAAATCAAGGGCTATATCAAACGGGTACTTTTCTAAAAGGGGTGGATCAAAAAAACTTTGATGAAGTCACTCAAAATTTTACGTTCTATTGGGATCAGATTGCTCAAGCTCCTTATGCCTATGATGAAGAAAATCAGCTGTTCTTAACTTACGACAATGCAAAATCCATTGCCCTAAAAGTGGATTATGTTCGTACACATCATTTGAAAGGCATTATGTTTTGGGAATTAAGCAATGATTTACCCAAAAATGGTTTGCTTCACGGGCTGGTTCAAAAAGCAAAAAAATAGATTAAAAGAGTCGTAAGTCGAAAGTCGCCTCATGACTTACCACTAGCGACTAATCGACTAACTTGTCATAAGTCGAATCCTGACTAACCACTTACCACTAGTGACTAATCGACTAACTTGTCATAAGTCGAATCCTGACTAACCACTTACCACTTACGACTAATCGACGAACATACTTCCCACAAAAAAACAGAATAAACAAAAGCTTTTTCTTAATTTTAGATTTTGCTCTAAATGATGAATAAACCTATTTCCCTACTTTTTATTACACTCGTATTTTTAATCCTTACAAATGCATGTATGCGGCTGCGAACTTCCGATCAGAAGTTTTACAAGTCCTTTGCAAAAGTGAATTTACACCCGCAAATCAAATACCATGACTATGAAGGGGTGTCGATGCGCTATCTACTTTCCAAAACCTATGACCCTACCCTACCCAGTATTGTATTTGTACATGGGGCGCCGGGCTCTAGTGATAACTTTCAGCAATATTTAAAAGATGAAAGCCTCAACCGTCGTGCCAACCTTTTTAGTGTAGATCGTTTGGGCTATGGCTATTCTGACTTTGGAGTAGCGTATCCGAGCATTGAAAAACAAGCCGAAAGTTTGGTCAACCTTATGCAGGCGTATCATCATCCTGCCTCAAAATTTCTTTGGGTGGGTTGGTCTTATGGAGGACCTATTGCACTCAAAGTAGCTGCCGACTGCCCCGAGTTGGTACAACGTTTATTACTTCTCGCCCCTGCTGTAGATCCCGAAAAGGAACGCTTTTTTGCCTTAGGTAATTTGGCGGAATGGAAACTAACCCGATGGATGGTTCCCGCTGCATTTAAGGTGGCTCAGATCGAGAAAAGAGCTCATCCAGAAGAATTACAACAGTTGATTGAGGATTGGGATAAAATCCAAATACCGGTCACACATATGCATGGGCTAAAAGATCAGTTAGTGCCCTATGAAAATGTTGATTTTTCAAAAAAACATCTTCCCGACTCACTTTTTACCCTTGTTCGTGTGGAAAAAGTGGGACATACGTTCCCGCTAATGCAACCCGAAATGGTTGTTAATGAGTTACATTTTCAATTAGATTTCTGGGAACAAGAAAATTAATCCCGTAACCAAGCTTCACGAAGGGCGACTTCCTGAGTGGTGGCACTATCTTTTGAAATGATGCCTGTAGACAGTACAGAAGGCTTGCCAACTTTCCCAGTTAGTGTAAGCTTCTCCCCGTCTCGCATGACGGTCATCGTCAAGTCTTTGTCTTCCTTCCAGCTAAAAGTATCTCTAAAAAGTTGATTGAGAGCTGCACCACTTTCGGGACTGGGATTATCCAAATTATTGCCTTCTAATTCCACCAAAAGATCTCCTTCTTGGATTCCTAATGCATCCAATGAGGAATTACTGGCCGAAACTAAAAATTCACGTTTGCCGTCTGCACTCATTTGAACCGTGAAAAAAGGGCGTTGTCCATCTACCAGCAATATGCTGGGCAAATTTTTGTCAATAGTTCCATACGTCAAGCCTACTTTTTCAAAATACGTAGCGTAATCAATGGGCGTGGTTCCTACTACGTGTTGCTCAAAAAATTGTCCCACTTCGGGATAGGTCATCGCAATGATTTCATCGATGAGTGCTGCATCTTGAAAAGGTTTTTCGGAACCGTATTTTTGAGCCAAAGCTTTCATCACCGACAAGATACCACGGCTTCCCCCACTTTGCTCACGGATGATGATGTCCAAACACATATTGATTAGAGCTCCTTTTTGGTAAACATTTCCATAATTGGCTTGATAAGGTTCCTCAACGATGTTTTTACTCATTTCTGTAAAAGACATCTGATCGTCATAGCGACTGGAGAAATCAATTTTTTCCATTATGCGATCAAAGAAATCGGCATCGTCTATCAAACCTTGATTGATTTGAAACAAATTGGAAAAATATTCTGTGGTTCCTTCATACATCCACAAATGCTGAGACATAATGGCTTGATTGTAGTCAAAGTTGTGGATTTCTTCAGAATGTACATTTAAGGGTGTCAGCGTATGAAAAAATTCATGCGAAACCACATCAATCAAGCTCTGCTCCAATTCTGCTTTTTCCATACCGTCAAAAAAGACCACAGTTGTTGAGGTGTGATGCTCCAAGGCGCCCATCATGCCTCCGAAAAACTGTAATTCTTCATAATCCATCAAATCAATCAGGACATTGTAAACCGGAGTGTTGTTGGCTGCTCCCAAAAAGTTCTTTTGAGCGGTCATCATTTTTTGGATTGCCGCTTGATAATCTGAAGAACGATGTGTATCAGAAGGAGAATAGATGGCCAACCCCACTTTTATATTGTCTAAATCGAAATAGGTTCCCTTTTCCTTGGTGTACAATACAGGATTGTCAATAATTTGAAAATAGCGTTGCGCACGAAAGACATCCAAACTATCACTACTTTGTATTCGAGCTAAAGAAGTGTGTGGATTTAAGGTTTTAGGAGAGTTGATTTTAACTTGATAAGGAATTTCTTTTTTACCCTCAAAATACCCAATAATACTATGTAAATTAAGCATAAAAGCTTGGTCCGCAATAAAGTTGGTGCCGCCCATTGGATAGATGTCCTGACCCATTTCGCCATCAAAAGTGTCTTCTACCCAATAGTGCAATTTATCTAAGTTTTTGGCATTGGAAATCACCCAAGTATTGGTTTCAGGATGGGACACAGGAAGTTCAACGCCATTTTTATCCAAGGCCTTAAAGTCTGTTATAAACCGACCAAAATTTGAATTTTCATAAGTGCCAGGTACAACCAAGGGGAGATAGAAACGCACTACATCTGTAGTAATCGGCATGGGATCAATCTCCACATGAGCTTTGTCGTCTACTAAATTACGCAGATCGATACTGGCTAAAATATCGGTTTGTGGAACTTCTTGAATCGTTCGTAATCCAGAACACCCAACCAAAAGGAGGGTGGTGAATAAAAAGGCAAGAAAATTAAAAGATTTGTTGATGTGTTGCATTGGGTTTTATTTAAAAATTTAAAGATACTTTATTCTACAATAATGAAACTCCATTTAAATCAGTAGTCAAAACACTACTCATATAATCGAAAAAGGGACGAATCTTCACAAAACGATCCAAAACTTGAGTCATAAAATCAGGGGCTAAAACTTCCTCATCAGTGAAGTTTTGAATAAATAAGTATTGTTTTTTACGCACTAAATCAATGTTTGCGCCTTCTTTAGAAAATCCTTTAGGGGCGGTTTTCACTTCTTCTCCTTCAAGATTTCCCCACGCTTTTTTAAAATTTTCAGTGGCCATCAAAGTACGCAATTCATCGGCATCGGTTTCCAACTCTTTCCGAATGCGCAACAAATCTTCTTTGCTCGGATCCCAAAAACCGGTAGCAATAAAACTTCCTCCGGGTTGGATATGTATATAATAGCCTCCTCGCAATGCAGGCTTTTGACGAGAAAATGACATCCCAAAATGGGTTTTAAAAGGAGTCTTATCATTGGAAAAACGAACATCTCTGTAAATCCGAAACAACTTTAGCTGATCAATACTGTCGGTCTCATTCAGTTTCGATTGTAGCGCAACACCAATTTCTTTAAATTCTTTTTCCAGAGCTTTAAACCGGGGCTTTTGAGCGTCAAACCATTCTCGGTTGTTATTGGTTTTTAAGGAACTAAAAAAATTAAAAATATCAGGATTGATCTGTACTTGCATAGCTTTATATTTTATTTATGGTCATGGATCCAATGATCAATTTTATATTCCAAAAAGGCCAAGGGCAAACAACCCGATTCCAATACTTTTTGATGGAACACCCGAACATCAAATTGATTCCCAAGGGCTTGGGTGGCTTTATTGCGCAGCTCCCGAATTTTTAATTGTCCAATTTTATATGACAAGGCCTGTCCGGGATTGGCCATATAACGTTCAATTTCAGATTCTAAAGCCACCTCCGATTCTGCCTCGTTGTCCAAGGAATATTGAATGGCTTGTTCTCTCGTCCATCCTTTGGCATGCAGTCCTGTATCGACCACCAAACGAACGGCACGGTGAATTTCAGCTCCAAGCATTCCAAAATATTGATAAGGATCGGTGAATAAGCCCAATTCTTTTCCTAAAGATTCAGCATACAAGGCCCAACCTTCGCCATAGGCACTGTACCACAACCCCTTGCGGAAACTGGGAAGACCCGTGTTTTCTTGTTGTAATGAAATTTGAAAATGATGTCCCGGAATGGCTTCGTGCAGAAATAAGCTTTCATCGGAAAATATATTATACGAATTTACATCGGGTATGGGAACGTAGAAAATTCCCGGGCGGGTTCCGTCCATAGAACCCGAATTGTATTCTGCACTTGCAGAAGATTCACGAAAAGCCTCGGTACGTCGGATTTCAAAAGCGGTTTTGGGTTGCAGGGAAAACAATTGATCCACTTGAGGTTTCATGGCGGTATGAATGTCTTTAAAATGATCTATCACCTGCTGGGGTGCATCAAAAGGCATCAAACTTTTTAAATTTCGAACATGATCGAAAAAATCTTTCAAGGAACCTTCAAAACCTACTTCGGTTTTTACTTTTTCCATTTCGCTTTGGATACGTGCAACCTCGCTTAAGCCCAACTGATGAATAGCATCGGCGGAAAGGGTGGTTGTTGTATAGTACTTTATAGCATGGGCGTAATACGCTTCTCCTCCGGGCAAGGAATTAAAACCACTCGTCTCTCGAGCAGCCTCCATATAGGGGCCTGCCATAAAATCATGCAATTGCTGATACGCCGGAATCAATTGTTCCGTGATTTTATGAGCATATGCATTCGTGAGCCGTTCTTTGTCTTCCGAAGAAAAATCCTCTGGAAAATTCATGATGGGACTGTAAAACAGGTTTTCTTCAAGCTGTGGTTGGGTCATGGTTTTTAATTGGGGTAATACCTTTTTTACCAAAGCCTTGGGCAAAACCCATTGTTCCGCAATACCTTCCCGCATTTTGGTCTCCGCCGATTGCATCCATTCCAAATAGCCATCCAACCGAATTAACCAATTTTCATAATCTTTCACGGTTTTAAAGGGCTGCGCACTTTGACCGCTGGCCAATTGTCCGATGCTCAATTGAAAAGTCCACATTTGATCTACGGGCATCAGTTCTTTTTTGAGTTGAAGCCCCTCGATACTCAAGTCCAATTCCCAATTCAATATTTTCTTACTCAATTGATCTTCAGCGCTTAAAGACTTATCATCAAAAGCGTTTATTGCGGTTTTGTAGGTATTGAAATAGGCGGCTTCTTTCGCTTTAAAATCGGGGGATAAGAAATTGGGGAGGGTGTCGTTGTATCGCGCATCGCCTTCATAGGTGGCGTTGATTCTGTACAGGGCTAAACCGTCTTGATAGTAATCTTCCAAAACAGAAGCAAATTTTTCGGCAGTCGTTGTTTTTGAAGGGGGTGTGCAACCTAAAATGAAAAGGGCAAACAAAAGCAAGTAATATTTTTTCATCACTGTGAATTTTTGGTGGAACAAAAGTGTTGGTTGATCTGGGTTAGATTTCGATAAATTGGAAATTTGAATAAAAATACGATTTTTAGAACGATAAAAAAATCAGCCTTTTCGATTTTTTAAAACCTCGATGATGTCATTGAAAGTAAATCCTTTGGCCTGAAGTAATATCAAATAATGAAAAAGCAGATCGGCACTTTCATTAAGAAAAAGCGTGTCGTTGTTGTCTTTGGCTTCAATGACCGTTTCAATGGCTTCCTCTCCTACTTTTTGTGCAATTTTATTGATCCCTTTTTCAAACAAACTTGCCACATAACTGTCCGAGGAGGGGTTTTCTTTGCGAGAACGAATGACGGTCTCCAATTCAGACAAAAAGCCGTATTCCATCGTATTGCTGCTTCCCCAGCAACTGTCCGTTCCCTTGTGGCAGGTCGGACCGTTGGGTAATGCTTGAATCAAAATAGTGTCTTGATCACAATCGATCGCCCAGTCCACCAAATCTAAAAAATGACCACTCTCCTCTCCTTTGGTCCACAAGCGTTGTTTTGAACGACTAAAAAAAGTGACTTTTTTGGTGGCTTTGGTGGTCTCCAATGCTTCTGTATTCATATACCCCAACATCAATACATTTTTGGTTTGAGCATCTTGAACAATGGCAGGCAATAAGCCCTCCGGAGATTTTGAGAAATTAGGTTCCATACTTATATTCTTACAGCAATTGCTTGTTTTTTTAATGTTGACTTCAGTTGCGGAATGGGAATTTCGCCAAAGTGAAACACACTGGCGGCCAATGCGGCATCTGCCTTTCCTTCCACAAAGGTATCGATAAAATGTTGTTCATTCCCGGCTCCTCCCGATGCAATGATAGGAATATTGACCAATTCCGACAGCTTTGCTAGGGCTTCATTCGCAAATCCGTTTTTTGTTCCGTCGTGATCCATGGAGGTAAAGAGTATTTCTCCGGCGCCGCGTGCCTCCACTTCCTTAGCCCAATCAAAAAGGTTGATTTCAGTAGGGACCTTTCCCCCTAACAAATGAACTTTCCATGTCCCCGCTATTTGTTTCGCATCAATGGCCACGACAATACATTGATTTCCAAATTTTTTGGATAAGCGGTTAATCAATTCAGGATTTTTAACCGCCGCAGAGTTGATGGACACTTTGTCGGCTCCATTGGCTAAAACCGCTGAAACGTCTGCCTCTGCACTGATGCCACCACCAACGGTAAAAGGAATGTCAATGGCTGCGGCAACTTTGAGCACCAATTCAGAAAGTGTTTTTCGTTTTTGTTCAGTGGCAGAAATATCGAGAAAAACCAATTCATCCGCCCCTTCTTGGGCATATTTCCGCGCTAATTCGACTGGATCTCCAGCATCGCGTAAATTGACAAAATTCACCCCTTTCACGGTTCTTCCGTCTTTGATATCTAAACAAGGGATGATGCGTTTTGTCAACATACTAGTCCGTAGATTTTTGGTTAAGGATAAAGGTTTCGAGTTCTTTTAAGGTGATTTTGTTTTCATAAATAGCCTTTCCTATGATGGTTCCTTCGCATCCCAATGCAGCGAGTTGAGGCAATTCTTCAATGGAAGAAATCCCTCCGGAAGCAATTAGCTGGATGGAACATGCAGTCAGGAGTTGTCGGTACAAATCAAAGGAAGGTCCTTCTAGCATTCCATCTTTGGCAATATCGGTACAAATCACATAGGAAATCCCTTTTTCTTGATAGTGAGTAACAAAATCAATAAGCGTTTGATCCGAGGTTTCCAACCAGCCATCCGTTGCGATATGCGTCCCCTTTACATCTGCCCCTAAAATAATTTTTTCTGTTCCATATTGTTCGATCCAAGATTGAAAAACCTCGGGTTGTTTTACAGCAATACTTCCTCCGGTTATTTGATATGCCCCTGATTCAAAAGCAATACGGAGGTCATCATCAGACTTTAACCCCCCACCAAAATCCACTTGGAGATCTGTATGACGGGCAATGCGTTCCAAAACTTTATAATTCACAATATGTTTCGACTTGGCTCCGTCCAAATCCACCAAATGCAAATATTGAATCCCGTGATCTTGAAAGCGTTTGGCAACTTCCAAAGGGTTTTCGGAATATATTTTTTTTGTACTGTAGTCGCCTTTGGACAAACGGACACATTTTCCGTCAATGATATCTATAGCAGGAAGGATTCGCATTTTATAGTTTTAAAAAATTTTCGAGCAACTGCTGCCCAGCGGTACTGCTCTTTTCGGGATGAAATTGTACTCCATAAAAATTATCTTTTTGCAAGGCAACACTGTAATTCCCGGCATAATCGCTTTGTGCAATGGTCTCCTCTATAACAGGAACAAAATAACTGTGCACCAAGTACATATAAGCATCTTCTTCAATTTTTTCAAAAAGGTTAGATTGTAAGGAGAAAATTGTATTCCAGCCCATTTGCGGGACTTTGACGGTATTTGGAAAACGTTCAACATGCGCCTTGATGAGGCCTAATCCCGGGCTGTTTCCCTCTGCAGTAGAGCTGCACAAAAGTTGCATTCCCAAACAGATCCCCAAAACAGGTTGTTGTAACTGCGGAATCCATTGATCCAAGCCTGTTGCCGTTAGTTTTTTCATGGCAGAAGCGGCCGCTCCTTGACCGGGAAAAATCACCTTGTCTGCCTTTTGAATCAGCTCCCAATCATGAGTGAGCCGTGCCTGTACTCCCAGGCGTTCTAATGCAAATTGCAGGCTTTTTACATTTCCCGCTCCATAATCAATAATGGCAACATCCATCTTATAAACTTCCTTTGGTAGAGGGTAATATCATTTTATCAGGATCACGGCGAACCGCCACCTTAATCGCTTTGGCAAAAGCCTTAAAAATAGCTTCAATTTTATGATGTTCATTACTCCCCTCGGCTTTAATGTTCAAATTGGCTTTGGCACCGTCGGAAAAGGATTTAAAGAAATGGAAAAACATTTCGGTAGGCATGCCCCCAATCATTTCGCGTTTAAAATCTGCTTCCCAAACCAACCAGTTGCGTCCTCCAAAATCAATAGCGACTTGTGCCAAGCAATCGTCCATGGGGAGGCAAAAACCATAGCGCTCCATTCCTAATTTATCCTGTAAAGCTGCGCCAAAGGCTTCCCCCAATACAATGGCGGCGTCTTCAATGGTGTGGTGCTCATCCACTTCCAAATCGCCTTGTACTGATAATTCGATATCCATTCCCCCATGCCGTGCCAATTGATCCAGCATATGATCAAAAAATGCGATTCCAGTATGGATTTTACTTTGACCACTACCATCAATTTGCAATTTGATCTGTATATCGGTTTCATTGGTTTTACGTTGGCGTTCAACGGTACGTGGAATTAACTTCAAAAACGCATAAATGTCTTTCCAATCTTCTGTACGGCAAGCAATTGCCTGTTCTGCACGCTCGTTAGACTGCACTTCTTCTGCGCCCAAAGCTGTATTTTTTGTTAAAAAAATGCCCTTGGATCCCAAATTGGCCGCCATTTCCATATCCGTCAATCGATCCCCAATGACAAAAGATTTTGAAAGGTCATAATCCGCATTTTCCATATAAGCGGTCAACATACCGGTGCCCGGTTTACGGGTGGGTAAATTTTCTTCTGGAAAACTTCGATCGATACAAATTTCTGAAAATCGAATACCTTCGTTTTCAAAAGCTTTGATGACAAACTCTTGTGTCGGCCAAAAAGTTGCTTCCGGAAATCGATCTGTCCCCAAGCCGTCCTGATTGGTTACCATCACCAATTCGAAATCCAATTCGCGTTGAATGCGACCTAAATACATAAAAACTTCGGGATAAAACGCTAATTTTTCTAGGGCATCCAGTTGATAATCCCCAGGTTCTTTTACCAAGGTTCCATCGCGATCAATAAAAAGTATTTTTTTCATAGTGTTATTTCTCAGATTTTTCAAGTTGGTTAAAAGCTTTGATCAGGGTGTCATTTTCTAGGGGTGTTCCAACAGAAATCCGCAAACTGTTTGCGCAACCGAGTTGTTTGGATGGATTACGAACCACGATTCCCATCTCAATGAATTGATTATAACGTTTTTGACTGTCATCCACCCGAATTAAGAAAAAATTAGCATCGGAGGGAAATATCGTTTCGACAAAGCGGATGGGTTGTATTGCTTCTATCAACCGCTTTTTTTCGACCAAAAGCTGCTCCACTTGTCGCTTCACCGTTTCCTGCTCTTTTAGGCGTTCCAAAACTTTTTGCAGGGTCAATGTATTGATGTTGTAGGGGGCTTTGATACGGTTTAAAATCTGAATGACCGTACTTTGCGCAAAGGCCATTCCGAGACGAACGCCGGCGAGGCCTTGTGCTTTTGAAAAAGTCTGTAAAACAATGAGATGGGGATACTCCTTTAACCAAGAGATTAAAGAGGCATCGGTTGAAAATTCAGCGTAGGCCTCATCAATAATAACAAATCCCTTAAAACCATCTAAAATTGCCTTTAAATCGGCTTTGTCAAAACGATTCGCGGTGGGATTATTAGGTGTAGGAATAAAAATAATTTTGGAATGTTCGTTACTTCTATTCAAAATGGCATCGACATCCAAACGGAACGTATCCAATTGCAGGGGTACTTCTTCCAAAGCTACTCCAAAGATGGATGCTGCTACGGCATACATTCCAAAAGTGGGCGGATTGATTATGATATGATCTTTACCCGGTTCACAACAGGCGATGATCAATTGCGAAATAATTTCATCACTTCCATTGCCCAAGAAAATCTGTTCAGGCAAAACGTTTCGCCATTCAGCGATGGCGGATTTGAGTTCCTTTTGCAATGGATCTGGATAGCGATTTACTTTGGTTTCGTAGGGGTTTTCGTTGGCATCCAACAATATCATTTTACGTCCGTCGGCCACAAATTCCTCCCTCGCAGATTGGTAAGGACTGAGTTTTTGGATGTGTTCTCGGAATAAGTGATTTATGGCTTCTAATTTCATTTTTTTAAAGAATTTAAACGAAGACTTACTGCATTTTTATGGGCTTCCAATCCCTCAGCTGCAGCCATCAATTCTATGGCGGGACCAATTTTCTGAATGCCTTTTTCGTCAATCTTTTGAAAGGTAATGGCTTTTAAAAAACTATCTAAATTCACACCACTATACTGCTTGGAATAGCCATTGGTTGGCAGGGTATGATTGGTGCCCGAGGCGTAGTCTCCAGCACTTTCCGGAGTATAATTTCCAATAAATACAGAACCTGCATTGACAAGCTGAGTGAGGTATTTATCTTCATTTTTTACACAAACAATATAGTGTTCCGGACCATAGGCATTGATGAACGTTATGGCTTCTGCATCGGAAGAAAAATAAATCATTTTAGAATTTGCAAGTGCTTGGGCAGCAATGTCTTTCCTCGGAAGTGCTTGAAGCTGAACATCAATTGCAAGCTGTACTTTTTCCATGAGGCCCTCAGAAAGGCTTACCAACAACACTTGACTGTCTGGACCGTGCTCTGCTTGAGAAAGTAAGTCCGAGGCGATAAACTCTGGATTGGCGGAGTCATCGGCAACAATCAAGAGTTCACTGGGGCCAGCAGGCATATCTATGGCAACCTGATAGCGGGTGGCTACTTGCTTGGCAACCGTAACAAATTGATTTCCGGGGCCAAATATTTTATACACCCCAGGAATTGTTTCGGTACCAAAAGTCATGGCTGCTATGGCTTGTATGCCTCCTACGGCAAAAATTTGATCTACCCCGCACAAGGAAGCTGTATAAAGAATAACATCGGGGATTTTTCCTGCTGCATCGGGAGGTGTACAGAGTACAATTTCGCGACACCCAGCCAGCTTTGCGGGAATGGCCAACATCAATAGGGTTGAAAACAATGGGGCGCTTCCTCCGGGAATGTATAAGCCCACTTTTTCAATCGGGCGTTTTTCTTGCCAGCAATGCACGCCTGGTTGTGTTTCTACTTTTACAGGAGCTGTTTTCTGGGCTTTGTGAAAGCAAACGATGTTTTCCTTCGCCAATTTTATGGCTGTTTTTAAGGCTTCCGATATATTGGCTTCAGCAGCCAAAATATCTGTTGGAGCAATGGCTTTGACCTTAGTTGATATCTTGTCAAATTTTTGAGTGTATGCGTTTACCGCAACATCACCCTCTTTTTGCACGCGGTCAAAAACCTCAAAAACAAGAGGTTCAATGGCTGCATAGGTGGCTGTAGGTCGCTTTAAAAGCACATCCCAGTCTTCTTTTTTAGGTTGGAGATAGCGATTCATTACAAGACCATTTTTTCAATGGGACAAACCAAAATATCTTCCGCTCCGGCAGCTTTTAATTGGTCGATGACCTCCCAAAAGTCGCCGTCATTAATGACCGAATGCAGCGAACTCCAGCCGGCTTTGGCTAAAGGTAAGACGGTAGGGCTTTTAAGTACGGGTAGGATGCTGCTGATTTCTTGAATTTTATCATTAGAAGCATTTAGTAGGATATACTTTGATTTTTTCGCGCGCATGACTGCCTGCATTCGGAAGCGAATCTTGTCGATCCATCCCAAAGCTTCCGCATCCAATTGGGGTGCTTGAACCAAAACCGCTTCGGAATCTAGAATGTGAATGACTTCCTTTAAGTTGTTCTTAAACAGCGTACTTCCACTCGATACAATATCACAAATTGCATCTGCCAAACCAATATTGGGTGCAATTTCGACAGATCCATTAATGATGTGTAACTCTGCTTGAATTCCGTTTTTGGCCAAAAAAGTATTGACCGTATTGGGATAAGAAGTGGCGATGCGTTTGTTTTTTAGGTCTTCAATTCCATGGAACGCATCATCTTTTGGGATGGCGATGGACACTCTGCATTTTGAAAAACCCAATTGTTCCACTACTTCCAAATCTTTTCCTTTTTCCTCCAAAGTGTTACTGCCCAAAATAGCAAGATCCACTACCCCATCTCTTAAATATTGAGGAATGTCTCCATTTCGTAGGAAAAATACTTCAACAGGAAAGTTGCGCGCAGCTGCTTTAAGCTGATCTTTTCCATTGTCGATGGAAATTCCGCACCGTTTTAATAAATCAAGCGATTCTATATTTAAACGTCCTGATTTTTGAATTGCGATTCGTATCATAATTTATTCTATAAAAAAAACCCGCTTGATGTTCAAACGGGTTCCTAATGATCTATATACATAGCATCTCTAGCACTCGTTTGAGCTAAACCGGAGATGATGGTGATTTCTGTTTTTTAAATTCATCGTGTGCAAATATATTTAAAATATTTGAAAAGCAATCAAAGTTTTTAAAATCAAGAAATAATGGACTACGCTCTTTTATTAAAACAATCAACTCTTGTTGTAAGCTTGTGCTGTAATTTGACAGACGTTTTTTTTAAAGATTTTATTAATTATTAGTTAAAATTTTTATATTAGCTATAATATTTTTAATTCTCAAATCATGAAAAATACCTACTTATTCATAGGGCTAATCCCTTTTTTAGCGAGTGCTCAATTCAATCTATACAGCGATTTTTATATTGCTCCGGGCACAGAGTTGTACATCACTGCTCCCTCCACCACTTTTGAGTCCGCCTCCTTTATCACCGACCACGGTGCAACGGGGGGCGTGGTTTCTTTTGCGGCCAACAGTCAGTGGAGCAATGCCGATCACAACGCCCATGTGGATGGGAATGTAAAGGTCTACAGCCCCACTCAGTTTGAATTTCCTGTGGGTCACGACAACGTCTTCCAACCCCTTGCCATCAGCGCAGCCAGTGGCGTTTCTTTTCTAAATCTAGACTATCGTCATTTGGCGCATTCCGATCTCAACCCCAGTTCAGGACTGATAAAAATTCATCCAGCGCACTATTGGAGTCTCAATCAAGGAAGTGGAACCGCCAAAGTGCATTTGTCGTGGAATGCTTTTAGCAATTTGGATACCTTTCTAAATGGGTTACGTTGGAAGACTTAACCGTAGTAGGCTATAAAAACAATGCTTGGGAATTGATTCCCTCCGCATTGGAGAACAACACTTCAAATTCGTTGCTTTCGGGAGCCATCGTTTCCGAAACGCCCATTGCTCTGAATGAATACAATGCCTTGGCACTTGCTGTAAAAGGGATCGCCGGATCCGATGGAACACCAGCAGGCTTGCCCCTTGTGGCAGAAGGTGTTTCTCCCAACGGTGATGGGGATAACGACACTTGGTTTATCCAAGGCATTGAACGTTTCCCCAATGCCAAAATTAAAGTGTATAACCGTACCGGAGAAGTCGTCTTCCGAGCGAACAACGGATACAACAACGATTGGATCGGAGATTTTAAAGAAAGTGGAAATATACTGCCTTCGGCTCCTTATTTCTATACCATCGATTTAGATGATGATGGAGAGCTTGATTTACAAGGATGGTTGTATGTGCAGCAGTAACATACGGCACCTCACCTCGACACCTCGACAGGCTCGGTGTCCGGTGTTCGGTGCTCGAGAGAAGACTTTTCGCAGGGCACTGAGCTGCCTGCCGGCAGGCAGGCTCGGTGTTCAGGAAAACAACCCTCCCCCCTAACAAGGGGGGCTAGGGGGGTGTAAAAACCTGAAGAACAGATAAATTAAAAACAATGTAAAAAAAACCAATAGTAACAATTAAAACCTCAATATTATGAACACAAAATTTACTTATGTACTAGTAATCACCTTCCTTTTAACAGGTTTAGGTCTTAGTGCCCAAGCCAAATTGGGAGATAATCCGACCGATGTAAATCCTAACGTACTTTTAGAATTAGAAAGTAGCGACAAAGGACTGTTGATCCCCAGATTGACCGATGCACAACGCGACAGTGCCTTTACTTCCAATGTGCCGGAAGGCTTGTTGATTTACAATACCACCGCCGACTGTTTGCAATTGTACAGCAGCAACAGTTGGAACTGTATTGGTGGAACCACAGGAGCCTTAACCTTGGAAGGCAACGTACTCAGTCTCAACGGAAATCCCTTAGATTTATCGGACTTGCTGAGTAATGAAACCCTCAGTCTAGACGCAGGGGATGCCACTACTTCTGTAATTCGATTGGGAACTAGTTCCATAACCCTAAAAGAAGGACGCAACATCACGCTGACCGAAAGCGGAAATACGATCACCATAGCCGTTGCATGTGGTGGTGGCGGTGGTGGTGGTGCTGCCGGAACGGATGATCAAAAACTAAGTTTAAGCGGGAATGTACTTACTTTAGAAGACGGAGGGAGTGTGACCCTACCCGGAGGAGTAAATACAGACAATCAAACACTGAATGTATCCGGAACAACACTATCCATTTCCGGGGGAAATAGTGTAGCCTTAGCCTCAGGGACGGACACCCAAACCTTGAGTGTAATGGCTGGTACAACAAGTCAATCGATACTCTCCTTAACCAACGGAGGGCAAGCCATTTTTGAATCCGGGGCTAATATTGTTTTGAATGAAGACCCTTTGACGAATACCATCTATATTGCTGCTACAGGAAGCCTAACCGCAGGTACGGACGACCAAAACCTTATGGTTGGGGCAGGAACCGCCAGCACATCATTAATTGATATTGAAACAGGGAGCGGAATTACACTGGAAGCCGGGAACAATATTACGCTGAGTGAACCAAATGCATCAACCATAAAAATTGAGGCGACTGAACAGCAAACATTGACTTTGACTGGAACCGATTTGTTTATCAGTGGAACCAATTCGGTGAGTTTGGCTGCCTTTAACAATTCGAGTACAGACAGCCAGTCGATTACAGGATTAAACCTAGACTCAAGCAATGTGTTAACAATCGGTATAACTGGAGGAGCCTCTGACACCGTTGATTTAAGTGCTTTAGCCACGTCCAGTACAGACAGTCAAAGCTTGACTCTAGTTGCAGGAACTTCTACAGCCACCACTTTAACATTAGACAATAGTCCTTCTTTAAGCATTATTACCAGCGGTACGCTTACCCTAAACACGACCAATTCCAGCACCTTGGAACTGATAGGGGACACCTCTGGATATTTAGATAAAATTACAGAAAATGGAAAAACAGGGTATCGTATTTTAAACCGAAATCCAGATTTTTATGGAGATATTGGCCTTGAAGCAGTGGATTTATCCTTCAGTAATACAGTGACCAATACATTTGGTGCTACGGGTGATTATTCCTTTACAACGGGGATAAATAATATAGCATCCGGAGATTATAGCACTTCTATGGGAATTTCTTCAACAGCTTCAGGAGTTGCAAGTTTTGCAGTTGGACATGGAGCTTCAGCGAAAGGTCATCTTAGTATCGCCATGGGTGAAGAAACAATTGCATCAGGATATGCAAGTGTGGCGATGGGTTTTCAAACAAAAGCAAATGGAGATGAAAGCTTTGCGACTGGAAGATTTAATTATGCCGATGGTGATGCAAGTACTGCAATGGGCTCTGATACAAAGGCTTTGGGAAATATAAGTACTTCGATGGGTTCTTTAACAGAAGCACTAGGCTTTGCAAGTACAGCCATGGGAGAATCAAGTGTTGCAAATGGAAATGTATCCACCGCAATGGGATATGAAACCACGGCTGAGAGTTTTGCTGAAACTGTTATTGGAGGTTATAACACAAACTACACTGCTGCAAGTAGTTCTACTTGGATTGGAACAGACCGACTATTTGTTATTGGAAATGGAACGTCAGGCAGTCTTTCCGATGCACTTATAATGCTTAAAAACGGCAATACGGGCTTAGGTGTTTCCAGCCCTACGGCTACCCTTCATGTGAGTGGAACGCTGCGTATTATGGATGGATTACAAGGGCTAGGGAAGGTGCTTACCTCTGATGCCAATGGAAATGCTGCTTGGGCAAGCCTTTCGGCTGCCTCAGCAACACCGACCACTTTGGCAGATGTAGACGGCGACACCAGCATCAGTGTGGATAACGGTACCGACCCCGATACTATTTCTTTTACAACTTCCGGAACAGAACATTTTAGAATGGAAGGTTACCGATTAGAAGTTTATAATTCGAATAGAAACTTAGCAATCGGAGATAATGCTCTTGAAGTAAACTCTACTGGTTATGATAATATTGGAATAGGATTTAGGACTTTAAAATCCAATACAACAGGATACTATAATACTGCCCTTGGAAATCATGCTCTAGATGCAAATGTGGATGCTTGGAATAACTCAGCTTTTGGATTCCAAGCCCTTACTGAAAACATATCAGGAATAGCAAATAATGCTTTTGGACACCAAGCTCTTTACAATTCAAAAAATAGCTACAATTCCGCTTTTGGAGGGGGAGCATTGTCTAGCCTTACTAGTGGGGCGCAAAATACTGCTGTTGGGCATGCCGCTTTGGGTTATTCTTTGGGAGATCAAAATACAGCCGTGGGAGCTTGGAGTTTATTTTGGAATAACACAACTGGATCATATAATACAGCACTTGGTTATGCAGCGGGGAATGAACTCAGAACCAATAGCAGCTATAACACTTTTATTGGACATGAAGCAAACACAATTTCTACAACAATTTTATACAATGCTACTGCCATAGGGGCGGGTGCATTGGTTTTTGACAGTAATACCATTCAGTTAGGAAATTCATCAGTGACACAAGTAAACAGCTTCGGAGATTTCAGTAAAAGCGGAACGAATTATAATCACCCAGATTATGTTTTTGAAAAAGTGTTTGATGGATACTCTGAATACAATAGTTCATATGAATTAATGCCACTCAATCAATTGGAGTTGTATATTCAAAAAAACAAGCATCTCCCCGGGGTTCAAAGCCGAGCGGAAATTCAAGCAAAAAACAGTTGGAACGTATCTGAAAACGTACGCACCAATCTAGAGAAAATTGAAGAACTCTACATACATACCATCGAACAGCAAAAGCAAATTGAGGCACAACAAAAAGAGATTACTGCTTTGAAAGACATGCTCAGTACGCTTCTTAAAAAAATGGAGTAAGCTTAAATTATTTGACAAACCTTTTAATAAAGGATTTATTTCACCGCCTCAGTTTATTAATTGGGGCGGTTTTTTTGTTTTAAAAAAGCCGAAGCCCCTGAAACAAGTTCAGGGTGACGGATAAAGGGTGACAGGGGAATTGTCCAATCGAGACCTGCCTTTGTCATGCTGAACTTGTTTCAGCATCTCCATTTTGAAATTTGATTCCAATCTACTAATTTGCTACAATAAAACCCCTACTCATGCCAAGAAGAAGTTACCACAACTACTGGGTGTACATCATCACTAATAAACCAAGAGGAGTTCTTTACATCGGTGTTACAGGAGGCATTGATGATCGAATGGAACGGCATGTTTCGGGAAAAGGCAGTAAATTTTCAGCCAAATACAAACTTAAACTTTTGGTTTACTATGAAGAATTTCAATATGTTCTAAACGCTATTGCTAGGGAAAAACAACTTAAAAGATGGCATCGGGAATGGAAGATCAATTTAATTGAAAAGAGCAATCCTAATTGGGAGAATCTGTGGAAGCCGTTGATGTAGTGAATTCTAGATTTCAGAGGGTGGCTTTTGTATTTTGGATCTGTCTATATAGACCGAGACCCTGAAACAAGTTCAGGGTGACAGGAGAATTGTCAAAACGAGACCTGCCATTGTCATGCTGAACTTGTTTCAGCATCTCCCCCTGTTTTCAACGGTGACAGATGGAGGGTGAAGTGAGACCCTGAAACAAGTTCAGGGTGACAGATGGAGGGTGACAAGGAGTTAGTGCATAAAAAAAACCAAACCTTTTGTTAGGTTTGGTTTTTTATATTGAAATAACGAAAACTTTATGGTTATAAAATCAAGGTTTATTGATTCCCTAAAATAATAGGCAAACCATTTTTACCACTACCTATAACTATCACTTTAGAATTGGGAGATTCAGACAACTTGACGGTGGCCTCAATTCCTTTTTCTTGAAGAATTTTATCTGTTAAAGAAGCACTCAAAATACGGTTTGCTGTTGCCTTTCCTTCTGCATCAATACGCTGACGCTCAGCCTCTTGTGTTGCTTTTTCAATTCTAAATTCATATTCCAAGGCTTCTTGCTCTTGGTTTAGCTTACGCTCAATCGCCTCTCTAATGGCAATAGGAAGCGTAACATCTCGAACCAATACAGCATTCAATTGAACGTGCTGATCTTCTACCACCTTTTTGGTTTCTTCAAAGATTTCATTTTGAATGGCATCTCGTTTTGTGGAATACAATTGCTCTGGAGTATAGCGTCCCACTACACTTCTTGCTACGGCCCGAATTTGTGGAATGATGATGATGTTCAAGTAATTTTCCCCTTTGGTTTTATGGAGTACTCCGAGTTCATCTATTTTGGGCTGGTAAAGCACTGAAATATCCAAATTGATTTCCAAACCATTGGAGGACAATACTTGCATTTTACTTTCAAAGACCTCTTGTTGCTTCACATTATAAATATACACCTTATTCCAAGGCGCAATGATGTGAAATCCTTCTCCCAAAGGAGGTTCTTCGGTCACCACTCCCCCACCAAAGGTTTTAAAAAGCACTCCGGCTTCACCATAACCTATGTTGATGGAAGATTTAGAAATAAAAATAATAAGAACCAAGCCTAACAAAATGATGGGCAGTCCAATTTTTGGTAATTTTTGCATAATTGTTTTTTTTTAAGTTAACATTCCTCCATCTACATGGAGCACTTGCCCGGTGATATAGGCAGCTAAATCCGAGGCCAAAAACACACAGGCATTGGCCACATCTTCGGGTTGTCCCCCACGTTTCAATGGGATTCCATCACGCCATCCTTGGACAACTTCTTCGGAAAGTTTTTCCGTCATTTCGGTTTCTATAAAACCGGGAGCGATTACGTTGGATCGAATATTTCTAGATCCTAACTCCAAAGCCACCGACTTCGAAAAACCAATAATTCCTGCTTTAGAAGCAGCATAATTGGCCTGTCCTGCGTTTCCTTTAACACCTACTACCGAACTCATGTGAATGAGTGCGCCATGGCGTTGTTTTAAAAAGGTGCGCTGAACGGCCTTGGTCATATTAAATATGGATTTTAAGTTGACTTCAATCACTTGATCAAAATCCGCTTCACTCATTCGCATCAAAAGGTTGTCTTTGGTAATTCCTGCATTATTTACCAAAATATCCAAACCTCCAAAATCGTTGAGGACTTCATCTACCAGTTTTTGCGCCTCATCAAAATGTGCAGCATTGCTCTGATAGGCTTTTACTTTTACACCCGACCCTTCCAATTCGGCCACTAAAGCATCGGCAGCAGCTTGATTGCTGCTGTAGGTAAATGCCACAGCACAACCTTGTTCCACAAAGGTTTTGGCAATTCCACTACCAATCCCTCGACTGGCTCCGGTAATGATAGCGGTTTTGTTGGCTAGTAATTTCATACAATTATCCTAATACTTCGGCGACTTTGGCTCCAATTTGAGCAGGGGAATCCACCACATGGATGCCACATTCGCGCATGATTCTTTTTTTAGCTTCTGCAGTGTCTTCACTCCCCCCCACGATTGCTCCTGCATGTCCCATGGTTCTTCCTTTGGGGGCGGTTTCTCCGGCGATAAAACCAACAACCGGTTTTTTATTACCCCCGGCTTTGATCCATTTGGCGGCATCGGCCTCCAATTGTCCGCCGATCTCACCTATCATTACGATACAATCGGTTTCCGGATCGTTCATAAACAATTCTACAGCATCTTTGGTGGTTGTTCCAATAATGGGGTCTCCACCAATACCAATAGCCGTTGAAATTCCCAATCCTTGAGCGACGACTTGATCGGAAGCTTCATAGGTTAAAGTCCCTGATTTGGAAACAATACCTACATTCCCTTTTTTAAATACAAAGCCGGGCATGATTCCCACTTTGGCTTCATCGGGGGTAATGACTCCCGGACAATTGGGTCCAATCAAGGTAGCGCCTTTACTTTTTACATAAGCAAATGCCTTGGTCATATCATTGACCGGAATGCCCTCTGTGATGGTAATAATGACTTTGATTCCAGCCTCTGCAGCTTCCATAATGGCATCAGCAGCAAAAGCAGGCGGCACAAAAATGATGGAAGTGTCAGCTCCCACTTTGTCTACGGCTTCGGCTACCGAGTTGAACACGGGACGATCCAAATGGGTTTGCCCTCCTTTTCCCGGGGTAACTCCGCCCACCAAAGGGGTTCCGTATTCGATCATTTGTGAGGCGTGAAAAGTACCTTCACTCCCTGTGAAGCCTTGTACAATAATTTTTGAGTTTTTGTTTACGAGTACACTCATAATAGAATATAGATTAACTGCTTTTTTATTATTCTTTAATACGTTCTTGATAGTTCCCTTTTTCGGTGTCCACTTTAATTTTATCTCCTTCATTGATAAACAAAGGTACATGAACCGTGGCTCCGGTCTCTACGGTGGCGGGTTTGGTGGCGTTGGTAGCCGTGTTGCCTTTTACCCCGGGTTCGGTGTGGGTTACTTCCAACACCACACTAATGGGCATGTCCACGGACAGTGGAGCCCCATCTTCTGTATTGATGGAAATACTTACGAGTTCTCCTTCTTTTAATAATTGAGGAGCATCCAATAAATTGATATGCACGCTGATCTGGTTGTAATCCTCAACATTCATAAAATGCATGAGTTCTCCCTCACTGTAGAGGTATTGATATTTTTGAGTTTCCACTCGTATATCTTCAATTTTATGACCCGCTGAAAAGGTGTTGTCAATCACCTTGCCCGAAGTAACACTTTTGAGTTTGGTTCTGACAAAGGCGGGACCTTTTCCGGGTTTCACATGCAGAAATTCAATAATTTTAAAAATATCATTATTGTATTTGATACACAATCCTTTTCTAATATCTGAAGTTGATGCCATAATTGGTTTTTAATTTTTTCTAAAATATCCCCTCATAATTCCACGCTGAGAATTTTGAATAAACTCTAAAATTCGATCCCGTTCTGCGGTTGCATCGATTTCCGCTTCAATCATTTCCACGGCTTGTGAAATATTGTGATTGGCCTGAAATAAGATGCGGTAAATATCTTGAATTTCTTTTATTTTTTCAACACTAAAACCCCTTCTTCTCAATCCTATGGAATTTATACCTACATAGGACAAAGGTTCGCGGGCAGCCTTTACATAGGGCGGTACATCCTTGCGGACGAGTGAACCCCCGGAAATGAAGGCATATTCACCAACCGAACAGAACTGATGAATGGCCGCCATACCTGCCAAAATAACATAATCCCCAATGGTGATATGTCCGGCTAAGGTACTGTTATTAGAAAAAATACAATGATTTCCAACGACACAATCATGAGCAATGTGAGAATAGGCCATAATAAGGCAGTGGGAGCCAATCACGGTCTTCCCCGTACTGGCGGTTGCCCGGTTGATGGTGACACATTCACGAATGGTGGTATGATCTCCAATAATGGCTAAAGTTTCTTCTCCGTTAAATTTTAAATCCTGAGGAACGGCAGAAATTACTGCTCCCGGAAAGATGGAACAATTTTTCCCAATACGGGCTCCTTCCATAATGGTAACATTGGATCCGATCCAAGTTCCTTCACCGATTTCCACATTGTTGTTAATGGTAGTGAAGGGTTCAATAACGACCGTTTTGGCGATTTTAGCGCCGGGATGTACATATGCTAAAGGTTGATTCATGAGGGTTTCGGTGAGTTTTCGCGACGTAAAATTTGCGCCATCAATTCAGCCTCACTGACCAATTGACCATTAACAAAGGCATAACCTTTCATATTGCATATTCCGCGTCTGATGGGAGTTATTAATTCTAATCTAAAAATCAAAGTGTCTCCGGGAAGTACGGGTCGCTTAAATTTTGCATTGTCAATCTTCATAAAGAAGGTTAAATAGTTTTCCGGATCGGGCACGGTGTTCAACACCAATACCCCACCGGCTTGAGCCATGGCTTCAATTTGTAAAACGCCGGGCATGATGGGAGCACCCGGAAAATGCCCCTGAAAAAAAGGTTCATTCATGGTCACATTCTTCAATCCCACAACATGGGTTTGCGACAACTCAAAGATTTTATCTACCAAGAGAAAGGGTGGACGATGCGGCAACATTGCCATAATCTGATTGATGTCCATTAACACCGGAGTGTCATCACATATTTTGGGAGCCTTATTGCGTTGTTTTTCTTTGATGACTTGCGCCAATTTTTGTGCAAATTGAGTATTGATGGAATGGCCGGGTTTGGTTGCGACAATCCGTCCTTGTATGGGCATCCCCGCCAATGCAAGATCGCCAACCACATCCAAAAGCTTATGCCGTGCTGCCTCATTGGGGTGATGCAGGGTCAAATTGTCTAAAATTCCATTGGGATGCACTTTAAGCTCTGAAGTGTTGAAGGCATGGTGTAATAAATCCATTTTCCGATCAGCCAAAGGCTGATCCACATATACAATAGCGTTGTTTAAGTCCCCTCCTTTGATGAGTCCATTTTCCAGCATGGTTTCCAATTCATGCAAAAAACAAAACGTGCGAGCAGCCGAAATTTCCTTATGAAAACTGGAAATATCTTCCAATACTGCATTTTGTGTGCCCAACACTTGGGTTTCAAAATCAATCATCACCGTATAGGTGGTCTTGTCAGCAGGGAGCACCATAATTTCACTACCTGTTTGCTCATCTTTTACCAAAATGATTTCATCCACAACAAATTCCTCGCGCAGTGAAGTTTGTTTTGTAATTCCCGCTTTTTCAATCGCTTCCGAAAAAACGATTGACGAACCATCCATTATAGGCAATTCAGAATTGTCAATTTCAATAATACAATTGTCAATTCCTGCACCCACCAATGCGGCAAGTACGTGTTCTGTTGTTTGGATGACCACTTCCCCTTTTTGTAGACTGGTACTTCGTTCTGTCTGAGAAACCAAAGTGGCTGATGCTGGGATTTCCACTACAGGGTCTAAATCCGTTCGGTGAAAAACAAAACCAGTGTTTTCTGGTGCGGGTTTAAAATTTAAGTGTACTTGTTTTCCGGTATGCAGTCCAATACCACTTAAAGAAACGGTTTGGGCAAGTGTTTTTTGAGGGATGGTTTGTTTAATCATGTCTTATTTCTTCATTTCAAGTTCATGAATCCGATTTTCTATAGTTGGAAACGATTTAAAATGTACGTAGGATTTATAAAATTCTTTGTAACCCATGGCGGGAGTTCCTTGAACATCTTTGCCTTCGGGGATGTTTTTTATGACTCCGGATTGAGCTTGAATCCGCACCCGATCTCCTATAGTGAGGTGTCCTACGATTCCCACTTGCCCACCAATCACACAGTATTCTCCCACTTTTGTAGACCCTGCAATTCCTGTTTGAGCAGCAATGACGGTATGGGCTCCAATTTCTACATTATGCGCCAAATGAATCATATTATCCAATTTCACTCCTTCTTGAATCAGGGTGGATCCCAGCGTTGCACGATCAATCGTACAGTTGGCTCCCACTTCTACATGGTCTTTTATCTCGACATTTCCTATTTGAGGAATTTTAACATAGGATTTACCTTGCATCGCAAATCCAAATCCGTCGGCACCAAAAACGGAGCCGCTATGCAGGATACAATGCGCTCCTACTTTAGTGTCCTCCAGCAAACGAACCCCAGAATGAACTACAGTATGATCACCCAAATGAACGTTTTGTTCAACGGTAACATGGCCTTTTAATTGAACGTGGTTTCCAATGCGAACCTGTGCATCAATGGTGACAAAAGGACCAATAAAAACCTCCTGCCCGATTTTTGCCGTTTCGTGAATGACCGCTGAGGGGTGAATTCCGACTTTTTTTTGCGCGGACTTTTGAAATAAAGATAGCGCCATGACAAAACCCACATAGGGTTCGTCAACTTTAATAAATGAAGTTCCTTTTTTGGGAGTAAGTGCTATTTTTTTATCCACAATGACTGCGGTAGCCGCTGTTTTCTCTAGATATTTGGTATATTTTTTATTGGAAAGAAAAGTGATGTCACCCGGTTGTGCAGACTCAATCTTTGCAAGATTTGAAACCGTAAGGTCGGGATCGCCGACGATTTCTCCTTGGAGTTGTTTTGCAATCTCTTTGAGGGTGAATTTCATGGGGCAAAAATAAACAATTAAAGGTAAAAAAGTTGCTTTGGATAACACAAATAATATTTGATTTGTGGCTTGGAAAACGCATCAAAGTCAAGATAATCAATTGCTCTTTCGATAGAAATGGTTTTTTTTGCTTTGTCCACCAACACAATTTTTTGAGCATCCGTAACATACGTTTGATTGGAAACAGAGCCTGAAAAAACAAAGGTATCTTGAGCAATAGTATCCAAATTGGGTACTGTTGCTTCTTTTTTATTTTGTATTTCAGCAGGTAAAAATGGCGTATCTTTAATTTTGATTTTCAATAAGTTACGCTGCAACAATTGAAGGGATAGTTTTTTTAAAATTGAGTCTGATCCGTGGCTCCATTGTTTTAATTGCTGCATCAGGTCCGAATCGTCTAAACGTAGATATGCTGTCAATAAACTTTCATCAAAAACAATGGGCTTTTCTGTTGAAAAAAACAGAGCTAAATTAGGATTTGTAAACCCTGCGTCGGAACCTAAGGAGCGTGCACGTTCTAGAGCCTTGACCAACAGTAGTTCCGCCACCAAACTGGTTTTATGCAAATACACTTGCCAGTACATCAGCCTGCGTGCCAAAAGAAATTTTTCTAAAGAATGTATCCCTTTTATTTCAAAAACCAGGTTTTCGTCAACCACATTCATGGTCGCTAAAATTCTTTCCGTGTTGATGTTGCCTTCCGTTACTCCCGTATAAAAACTATCGCGTTTTAAATAGTCCAAACGATCCACATCCAATTGCCCCGACAGCAGTTGATGCATGAATTTTCGAGGATATTGATTTTTAAAAATCTGCAATGCCAAAGTCAATCCACCGTTAAATTCAGTATTTAAAGACTCCATGATTTGAATAGAAATAGATTCATGAGCGATGCCTTGAATCAAACTTTTTTCGGTGGCATGCGAAAAAGGACCGTGACCTATGTCGTGCAAGAGTATAGCCACCTGCATGGCTTCACTTTCAGCTTCGGAAATCGCAACTCCTTTGGCGCGTAAAACGGCAATGGCTCGTTGCATAATATGCATGGCACCCAAAGCGTGTTCAAAACGGGTGTGGTGGGCTCCGGGATACACCAAGGAAGAAAGCCCCATTTGAGCAATGCGCCTGAGACGTTGAAAATAGGGATGCTCAATCAGTTGAAAAATCAAAGGGGTTTCGATGGCAATAAAACCGTAAATTGGATCGTTAAATAAAGTGACTTTGGTGTGAACAGACATGCCATTGATTTAAGCAAAGATACAAACATGGAGCAAATAAAAATTTTATGGGTTGATGATGAGATTGAATTGCTTAAACCCCATTTTATTTTTCTGGAAAATCGTGGGTATCACACGACAGGTACCACCAATGGGCTGGATGCCTTGGATTTTATCAAAAAAGACAAATTTGACATTGTCTTGCTAGATGAAAACATGCCCGGACTGAATGGTTTGGAAACCCTAGAAGAAATCAAAACCCTACAACCCAACCTTCCCGTGGTAATGATTACCAAAAATGAAGAAGAGCAAATTATGAATGATGCCATTGGTGCCAAAATCTCCGATTATCTCATAAAACCAGTGAATCCCAACCAAATTCTTTTGTCGCTCAAAAAAACCTTGAATCATAAAAATCTTATTGCTGAAAAAACCTCTCAAAATTACCAGCAAGAATTTAGGAATATCACGCTATCTATGGGCGACATTCAAACGCATGAAGACTGGTTCGCGTTTTATCAAAAAATGATGTATTGGGAGCTGGAATTAGACGCCTTGGAGGACACGAGTTTGATGGGGATTTTTGAAAGTCAAATGCAGGAGGCCAATCATCAATTTGCACGTTTTATAAACAAGCACTATCAGTCGTGGATGCAAGGCGAAGATCCGCCTTTACTTTCGTTTCAATTGTTTCAAAAAGAAATATTCCCGTTGCTTCAAAAAAACCGCCCCACCCTACTGCTGGTCATTGACAATCTGCGCTATGATCAGTGGAAAGTCATTTCGCCGGAGGTGGAACAACTGTTTAAAAAAGTAAGCGAAAAGCCGTATATGAGTATATTGCCGACCGCAACACAATATGCCAGAAACGCCATTTTCTCGGGACTTACCCCCCTAGAAATGGAGCGTCGTCATCCCCAATGGTGGAAAAACGATATTGATGAAGGAGGGAAAAATCTTTTTGAAGAAGATTTTTTAAAAGCACAATGCGAACGGCTTGGTATGGAAGGGAATAGCAGCTTTCACAAAATCATTCATTTGCAACAAGGTCAACAATTAATCAAAAATTTATCCAACCACACCCACGAAACCCTCACCACTGTGGTCTACAATTTTGTGGATATGATTTCACATGCCAAAACAGAGATGGAATTGATTAAGGAATTGGCGCCCGACAATAGAGCTTATCGATCCCTTACTTTGAGTTGGTTTAAAAACAGCCCTTTGAAAGAATTGTTACGAAAAGCTGCCGAGCTGAATTTCCAGTTGGTGCTGACCACTGACCACGGCACCATCAACGTTGGACATGCCAGTGGAGTGATTGGAGACAAAGACACCAGTTTAAATTTGCGTTATAAAACAGCAAGAAGTCTAACCTTCGAAAAAAAGCACGTGGTACACTGTAAAACACCGAGCGATTTTCAATTGCCAACACTTTCTTTAAACAGCAGTTTTGTTTTTGCTACCTCTGATTATTACTTTGTTTATAAAAACAATTTCAACCATTTTGCAAACTTTTTTCGCAACACCTTCCAGCACGGTGGAGTATCCTTGGAAGAAATGATTATTCCATTTGTTGTTTTAGAACCGCGTTAGGACTAACTTTGCGCATGCAAATTCGTTATCATTTAGCACAGCTTCGTCAAGCGGTTGATTTTATCGATGCCCACAGAACCACTACCATTCTTCGGATTGATGGGGTAATGGGGGCGGGGAAAACCACCTTGATCAAAAAATTATGCGAACATTGGGGCGTTAAAGACGTCATCAGTAGTCCCACTTTTTCTTTGGTCAACGCCTATGAAGGAACAAACGAAATGCTCTATCATTTTGATTTTTATCGTATCAACACCATCCTAGAAGCCTATGACATGGGCGTAGAAGAGTATTTGGATTCAGGGGCTATTTGCTTGATTGAGTGGGGTGAAAAAATTGAATCCCTCCTCCCTACTTCCTACGATCATTTTAACATCCGTATCGCTTCCAACGAAGAACGACTCTTGGAATATCTTTCCTAAAATTTATTCTCACCAATATGTTTTCCGATTGTTTACAAAAAGCTATTTTTGAAGCATGAAGTTCATCTATCGATTGGGGTATTATTTAGCCGGGTTTTCCGTAGGTTTAATCCTCCTAACATTTATTTTTAGCGGTAAAAAAACGAGTTGTAATTACAGCCCCTCGGCTCGAGTAAAAAACGATATCCTCCAAAAAAACTTGGTACTCCCCCCCGATTTTAAATTTTCTGATAGTGTGGTCATCGGTTTTATCCGAAAAGGAAAGATCGATTTTTCTAAAAGTCAAACAAAATTGGACTCTTGTCGTCAATACCGCATTGACTTGGAAAATGCTCCCATTCGTGCATTGGTGGTAGAAAATTGCAGCAAAACCATCAAGATTCTTGAGCTGCAGTAAGTGCTTTTCTACGTTTTAATTCTTTTTTAATAAGAGCTATTTCTCTGGCACTATGCCCGGTAACGGAAGTGTTTTCTTCCGCCCGACGAATCAAATAAGGAACCACCTCCCGAACGGGTCCAAAGGGAAGGTATTTTACCGTTTGAAAACCTGCTTCAGCCAAATTAAAAGTGATGTTGTCACTCATGCCATAAAGCTGAGAAAACCACAGATGGGGATGTTGTTTGGACAGTTTGTTTTTTTCGACAAAAGCGACCACCCGTTTTACACTGTCTTCATTATGCGTTCCTAAAAACAAAGAAATGGTGTCCAAATGAGTTAAAATGAGGTCTAAACCCTTGTTAAAATTTTCATCAGCAGCATTTTTATTGGGACAAATCGCAGAGGGGATTCCATGGGATTGAGCGTATTTATTCTCTTTGTCAATATAGGCTCCACGGACCAATTTAATGCCGATTTTAAAATTTTCTTGTTTTGCCAAGGCAATGAGTAGCTCAATATAGGCAAGACGATCTTTTCGATACATTTGAACCGTAGTATGCACTCTTGCCACGGATTTATTATAGCCGCGCATAAGCATTAAAACCTCCTGATCAATGGCGTCTTGCAACCAGGATTCTTCGGCATCAATTAAAATATTTACGCTTAATTTTTCAGCAGCTTCGCAACATTTTTCAAAACGCCCCACCACTCTTTTCCATTCTTGTTGTTCCGGTGGGCTTAATGGCTTTTGCTGCCCAATTTTTTCAAACAACTCCATGCGCCCCAAACTGGTCGGTTTAAAAACCACAAACGGAAGATCCGTGCTGTTTTTGGAAAAAGAAAAGGTCTCCAAGGTGCGTTCCAAGCTGGCATCCATTCCTTTTTCTTTTAAAATGGCTTCTGTTGCATAATGCACATAGGAGGAAACCTTGAATTTAGACAAGCGCTCTACCAGTTGCAGCGATTCTTTTTTGCCGGTTCCTGCACAAAAGTGTTTAAACAAAGTGGCTTTTAAAAGGGGAGCAATGGGAATATGCAGTTTTAACAAAAAAGGCAAAACCACACTACCCAAACGAATGAGCCAAGGAAACGCAATCAGAGAAAATAATCCATGGGCTTGACGTAGGTCGGAGTCGCTTTTCATGGCAAATGCCCGTTCTGTATTTTCTAAATCCATACAATACTTGGTTAATGATTTAGGTAAAACCATGCAAAGCTAATCAACACCGCTCATTTTTCATTCAATAGGGGGTAAATTATTTCCTTAAAAAAAGAATCTTCTTCGAGTAAATCATTTCACCACAAGCCGAGTATAGCACACGAAATAAAATTCTTATTTTTACCAGCTAAATACACGCATGCAAACCATCAACTCCAACACGGCTACCATCGTTTTTAATTCAAAAGGATTAGAAACACTTTCGGAAACTTTGATTTCCAAAAACTACGCTTCGCTTTTTGTTTTGGTGGATGATCAAACGGAACAGTTTTGTTTACCCTTGTTGATGGAATCCATTCCTTTTTTGGCAGCTGCGCAAATCCTCCGTATGGAATCCGGTGAGGAAAACAAGCATATTCAAACCTGTATTCAACTCTGGGAAGACTTGTCCACCCGAGGAGCGGATCGCAAAAGTGCCTTGGTGAATTTAGGCGGAGGCGTGGTGACGGATTTGGGCGGATTTGTGGCTTGTACCTTTAAACGGGGGATTGATTTTTATAACATCCCTACTACCCTACTTGCTATGGTGGATGCCTCTGTGGGCGGAAAAACCGGGATCGATTTGGGGGCTTTAAAAAATCAGATTGGCATCATTCGCGAGCCGGAAATGGTGGTGGTAGATCCCCGTTGGTTGACCACTTTGCCCGCTGTGGAAATCAGAAGTGGCTTTGCCGAAATGTTGAAACACGGTTTGATTGCTGATCGGGAGTATTGGGAACAATTGATTCAATTAGACGAACTCCAAAGTGCTTCACTGACACCTTTTATCCATCACTCAGTTGTTTTAAAAAACGAGGTAGTACTTCAAGACCCCACCGAAAAAGGGCTGCGAAAAATATTGAATTACGGACATACGCTGGGCCACGCCATAGAATCCTATTTCTTAACCCAGCCCGACAAAACCCGTTTGCTACACGGAGAAGCCATTGCCATTGGCATGATACTGGAGGCTTATTTGTCAACGGTTTTGACCGGATTGGATGTTGATGCGGCACGTGCCATCCGAGAACAGTTTAAACGCTTTTACGGTGTTATTTCCTTTTCCACAGCGGATATCACAGCAATTTTAGAATTGCTTCAACACGACAAGAAAAACAGTCATGGTAAAGTAAACTTTGTACTCCTTAAATCCATAGGGAATCCCGCCATTGATATTGCCGTCCCCAATGAATTGTTTAAAAAAGCATTTGATTTTTATCTAGCACCATAGATTCTAGCCCCCTCTCTTTTCCTTAAAAACAAGCGTTTTCGAAGTCTTCAATGAGATTCTACCCAAGCGAAAGCGGAACTAACTGTATTAAATTGCTTTATAGACTTCAATTATAGCTAAAAATTTATATTTTTAATAAATCAAAACCCAAATCTGTTCTTCCATGAAAACCCTTCGGCTTCCCTCCTTTTTTTATAAACAAATATAACTTAACAAACCTGTTTTTGTTTTGAGCTAGTGTAAGTTGGATTAATCAGTTCTTTTGCAACGCTCCTTAAGCCGAATTTCTACTAGCGTTGATGTTTCCAAACAAAGATCGAGTGATGACTTTTTCCAGTACGGCAATTTTGGCTTCGTCCACGGTTGAAGTTTTCTTTAAATCCTGTATTTCCATCAAGGCAAATTGTTGGATGGTCAACAAGGGCTGAACAATTTCTTCCCGAGCTTTGATGGAGGCTTTTCCGGCAGGCTCGTTTTCCATAAGAGATTCAAAGCCTGAAATTTCGAGCAGTAAATCACGGGTTAAAAGAAATTCATTGTGAATTACTTTCCAAAAACTACCAAATTCTGGATCCGCTTCCATGTAGGCGGTCAACTGGAAAAAGGATTTGGTCAAACTCATCATACTGTTGTACATCAACGTTCTAAAAAAGCGCGAATGTTGAAACAAGGCCTTGATTTGATCCAATGATCCTTCTTCTCTGAAATGCGCCAAGGCAGTTCCTACTCCGAAGAAGCCGGGAACATTTTGCTTTAACAAACTCCAACTTCCCACAAACGGAATGGCTCTCAAATCAGAAAAGTTTAATCCTTTGGATTTTCCCCGTTTGGAAGGTCGGCTGCCGATATTGGTCTTGGCGTAATACGGCAAGGTTGACATCCGCTCCAAATAGGGAATAAACTGTGGATGGTCTTTAAACTTTTGATAGGCCTCATAACTCTTCTCAGCGATGACCTCCATAATCTTACGATCGGCATCCATCAAATTGTTTTTACCCGTATTTAACACGGTATTGGAAATCCCCGAACTCAAAAGTTGTTCTAGATTATATTGGCAAGAATCCGTCGTTCCAAAGTTAGAACTGATGGTTTGACCTTGGATGGTGAGTTGTATATCGTCCGATTGGATGTTGTCACCCAGGGAAGAATAAAATTCGTGCGTATTTCCACCGCCTCGGGCTGGGGGTCCTCCCCGACCGTCGAAAAAGGCAACGCGGATTCCGTATTCCTTGGCCAACTCGCTCAGTGTTTCTTTGGCTTTATAAATACTCCAATTGGCCATAAAATAACCTCCGTCTTTGGTGCCATCGGAAAAACCTAACATGACCGTTTGGATATTTTTACGCTCCTTTAAATGCGCCATATAAACAGGATTATTAAACAATCCGTCCATCACTGCACGCGCTTCTCGTAAATCGTTGATGGTTTCAAACAAAGGAATAAAATCCACACTGGGTTTTTCCCAATTGCTGATCCGGTACATCGCAAAAAGCTCCAAAATATTTTCCAGCGTTTGGCAATTGCTGATGATGTAGCGATGACA
>JABISF010000076.1 GCA_018699935.1 Flavobacteriaceae bacterium
ATAAATTAATAGTTAAAATTATGACGTTCTCCTGCAACCCTTTAAAATTTATTAGTTTTCTAACTTTGGGGCTACTCACCCAATTTTCCGTATTGGCTCAAGACATTGGTATCCAGCTGTATAGTTTAAGAAATTATTTTCCTGAAGGCGTAGAAAAAACCATCAAAACCATCGCCGATTGGGGCATTACCAAAGTGGAGGGTGGCGATACTTATGGAAAAACCTACGAGGCCTATAAATCCATTATGGATCAGCACCAAATGGAAACGGTGAGTATTGGTATTTCCTATGAGGAGCTGCGAGACAACCCTGAAAAAGCGCTCGCCAAAGCACAGCAATTTGGCGTGAAATATGTTATGTGCTCATGGATTCCACATCCTGGAAATACTTTTGATTTTGAAATTACCAAAGCTGCCGTTGATGTTTTCAATACCGCCGGAAAGCTCTTTTTAGAACATGGTATTTCTTTGGCCTACCACGCCCATGGCTATGAATTTAGACCTTATAAAGAGGGAACCCTCTTTGACTATATGGCCGAAAATGCAACTCATTTTTTCTACGAAATGGATGTTTTTTGGGCACAACACGGAGGTGCTGATCCTTTAGCTTTGATGAAAAAATATCCCGATTTTGTAGTGATGATGCATCTGAAAGACATGCAAAAAGGAGTGGTTGGAAACAATACAGGAAGTGAAGATGTGGAGACTAACGTCGTTTTGGGTCAAGGACAAATTGACATTGAAGGCTTGGTTCGGGAAGCGCGTAAGTTAGGCGTTAAATATATGTTTATTGAGGATGAGTCTTCGCGGGTAATCGAGCAGGTGCCTCAGAGTTTGGCCTTTCTAAAATCCATCCAATAAATTTAAAACATTTCGGGAAGCGGATGCGTCCAGCCTGATCGATAAGGGCGCTGTAGTAAAGCCGTAGCTGCTGGATCGCCTTTAACAATACGGGCTTTGGGATCATAGACCAATGGGCGACCCAAGTCCATAGCAACATTGGCCAAAATACAACTGGCTGCTGAAATGTGTCCTTCCCGTAGATTCGATATCGGCTGTGTTTGAGTTTCAATAGCATTAAGAAAATCCAACATATGCAAACGAGTGGCGGAGGCCACATGCAGTTCAATATCCTTCTCTGTAACATCCTCCGGATATTTTTCGCGCTCGTACAAGGCTTCTCCATGGAGCGGGCTTGTTCCATTGTTGGGTACAAAATCGTATTTATGGGTACTCCCCGACAGTGTTCCGTGCTCTCCAAAAAGTTTAAACGCCCATGGATATTCGGGATCCGCAGGGGTTCCCCAAGTTCGGTGTTGCCAGATACAATTCAGCTCTGGATGTTCAAAGACGGCCGTTTGAGTATCGGAAATATTCGATTTACTTTCTTTTTGTAAATAAATCCCGCCCACGGAACTCACTTGCTGGGGCCAATCCAAATCCAACATCCATCGGACCGTATCATACATATGGACACACATATCACCTACAATCCCATTTCCGTATTCCATAAATGCACGCCACCATCCCCGATGTGGTAAGCTATCATATGGACGCAAGGGAGCCGGACCTGTCCAAAGGTCGTAATCTAAAAAATCGGGAACTTGTTGTACTACTGGATTCCGATTGGCGCGCATGGGATAATAACAACACATTTCGGCATGTGAAATTTTCCCCAGCAAACCAGCATCTACAATTTTATTTTTTGCTTCTATCAAATGTGGCGTACTTCTGCGTTGCATCCCCACTTGAACGGTGCGTTGGTATTTTTTTGCTGCTGCCAACATGGCCTCCCCCTCCAGTACATCCACACTAATGGGCTTTTGTACATATACATGGGCTCCTGCTGCCAAAGCATCAATACATTGCAAGGCATGCCAATGATCGGGAGAACCAATCAAAACGATATCTAATTCGCTTTCGGCAAGCATTTTTTTATAGTCTTTATAACAGCGTGGCTTTTTTTGAAGAAACGGGGGCTGCTGAATCAAATGGGCAGCAGCTTGCAACTGATTTTCGTCAACATCACAAAGGGATACCACCTCTGCACGAGTCACTTGCAACAATCGGAACAAGTCACTTTTCCCATACCAGCCCGTACCAATCAAACCGACTTTGTAGGTTCTTGTGGGGTGCATTAAATCAAAACCGTAAAGCCCAAAACTGGAAAGCACCAAACCCGCAAAAGAGCCTTTTAAAAAATTTCTTCGATTGATATAAAATGTTTTTTGTTCCATAGTGTTAACTAAAATGTTAGGACGACTCAAGTCCCTAATTTAATGAAAATTGTTGCTTATTCATGTGCGGCAAGGGATTTTTTGAGTTAAACTCGAAAATAAAAGCACTTTTTTTTAACTTCACAAAAATCATTATCATGAAAAAAATATTTTTCCCCGCCGCCTATGTTTTCTGTTTCACTTTTCTTTTTATTTCCTGTGTTTCCAAACAAAACCCCCAGCCTGTCAAAGAAGATGTATTGTGGTATGCGCAAGCGGCACAGACTTGGGAAGAAGCCCTTCCGTTGGGCAACGGCAGCATTGGTGTGATGGTATTTGGTGATCCACAACAAGAGCACCTGCAACTCAATGATGATTCCCTATGGCCCAACGATTTGGGCTGGAAAGAACCCGATGGCAATCCCCAAGATTTAGCCGCCGTTCGTCAATTGATTTTTGAAGGGAAAATGGAGGAAGCTGATGCCATTATGGTCGAAAGGTTTTCCCGAAAAACCGTAGTGCGCTCCCACCAAACCTTGGGGGATTTACACATAGATTTTGATCATAAAAACATTACCGAATATAAACGGACGCTCAACCTGAATCAAGCCATGGCGACCGTTTCCTACAACGTGGATGGGTATGCTGTAAAAGAAGAAATTATTGTTTCCCATCCCCACCAAAGTATCTTAATCCGGATTGAAAGTGAACATCCCGAGGGAATCAATGCACGGGTGGGATTGAGTCGCCCAGAAGACGAAGGTGTCCCCACTGTCGAAGTGACTGCCGAACAAAATACCCTTAAAATGAAGGGAGAAGTCACCCAAAGAAAAGGAATGTTTGATTCAAAACCGGCACCCATTACCTCGGGAGTACAATTTGAAACCTTGCTGCAAATAGATACTGAGCAGGGCAACGTTCAAGCTGAAAACCAACAATTGGTTGTTAAAAACGCCAAAGTCGTTCAACTTCAAATCGCCTCAAACTCCTCCTATTATCACAAGGATATTGCCGCTCAAAACCGCAAAAATTTAGAAGGCTTAGCAGGACTTTCTTGGAAGCAACTCACTCAATCGCATCAGGCCGACCATCAAGCTTTTTACAATCGTGTGCACTTGGCGGTGAAAAATGATTCGCTTTTGGAATCCTTGCCCATTGATGTCCGCTTGCAAAAAGTAAAAGAGGGAACCATCGATGTGGGATTACAAGCTTTGCTTTTTCACTACGGTCGCTATTTGCTCATCGCCTCTTCCCGACCGCAAACCCTCCCTGCCAATTTACAAGGCCTTTGGAATCAGCATATCAATGCGCCATGGAATGCCGATTATCACCTCAACATCAATCTACAAATGAACTATTGGCTGGCCAATGTCACCCAACTCAATGAACTGAACGAGCCTTTTTTTACCTATGTCGATCGATTGGTGGAAAACGGAAAAACAACTGCCCAGCAAAATTTTGGTTGTCGCGGTAGTTTTATTCCGCATGCTACGGACTTGTGGGCACCCACTTGGTTACGCGCTCCAACAGCCTATTGGGGAGCTTCCTTTGGTGCTGGGGGCTGGTTGATGCAGCATTATTGGCAGCATTATTTATACACCCAAGACCTTGATTTTTTAAAAAACAGAGCCTTTCCCGCCATCGGCCAGGTTGCCCAATTTTACAGCGATTGGTTGGTGACCGATCCAAGAGACGGCAGTCTGATAAGCGTACCCTCCACTTCGCCGGAAAACAGATATCTGGATGCCGACGGGAAGGCGGTAGCCAATACCATGGGAAGTGCCATGGATCAGCAAGTGATTCAAGAGGTTTTTACGAATTATCTAGAAGCAGCAGCACTTTTAAACGAAAATCCTCCTTTGCGCAAAACCATTACGGAACAGTTAAAAAAATTAAGGTCCGGTTTTGTTTTAGGAAGCGACGGCCGTCTGCTCGAATGGGATCGGGAATATGAAGAACTCGAAAAAGGGCATCGACACATGTCACAGCTCTACGGTTTTCATCCCGGAACCATGGTCACTCCGGACGAGCAACCCGAAATATTTGAAGCCGTCCGAAAAACCTTAGCCTATCGATTGGAACACGGTGGTGCCGGCACCGGCTGGAGTCGTGCGTGGTTGATCAATTGTTCCGCGCGCCTGTTGGACGGCGAAATGGCTGCACATCACATTCAACTTTTGTTTCAAAAATCAATGTACGACAACCTTTTTGACGGGCATCCTCCTTTCCAAATTGATGGCAATTTTGGTTATACCGCCGGAGTGGCTGAACTGTTGCTCCAATCGCACGAAAAAAATAAACTCCGCCTACTCCCTGCTCTGCCTCCGCTTTGGTCAGAGGGAAGTATCAGCGGTTTGATGGCACGGGGTAATATCAAAGTGGACATGCGTTGGGACAAGGGCTTGCTCACCCAAGCGCAATTCACCCCAGCCACTGACACTGCACTGACAGTGATTTACAAAGAGCAAAGCTATACCTTGGAGCTTAAAGGGCAGCAAACCTTTATTTTTAAACCTTAAAACAGCAATACTTTTAAAATCACTTTCTTCATCGGTTTGATTTATTATTATTAATTTAGTTACATATTTCAATTTTTTTTGATTCTAGTTTTTATGAGCAAAATAAACCCAAACCCCCTAAAGAATATTGAAGACTGGGAAGATGATCTGCTGCAGCGGTATCCCGAAAAAACGTCTGAAAAGACGAAAGAAGCCTTTCGTGATTATGAAAATTCAGACCGCGCTGCGGGCGTACGTGAATTTTACAAACTCAACCATCAGTATCAATCGTATGATTTTGTGGTGGAAAAAGAAAAGGAATTTTTACAATTCAACAAGCGTGAAATGTCTTTGTGGGATGCCGTAGAATTTCTAAATACTTTGGTGGACGATAGCGATCCCGATATCGAATTGGATCAATTACAGCATTTGTTGCAAACCTCTGAAAACATCCGTGCCGATGGGCATCCGGATTGGTTTGTTTTGACGGGATTCCTGCATGACGTAGGCAAAGTCTTGTGTCTTTTTGGAGAACCCCAATGGGCCGTTGTAGGTGATACTTTTCCCGTGGGTTGCCAATATTCCGACAAAATCGTACATCACGAATATTTCCAACTCAACCCCGACTATACCAACGAACAATACCAAACTCCCTTGGGTGTTTATACCCAAAATTGTGGTTTGGAAAATGTAAAAATGAGTTGGGGACATGATGAATATTTATATCAAATTGTGAAAGATTATCTTCCAGAAGAAGCGTTATATATGATTCGATATCATTCTTTCTATGCACAACATCGCGAAGGTGCTTATGATCATTTACTCAATGCGCACGATCAAAAAATGTTCGCATGGGTGAACAAATTTAATCCCTACGACTTGTATTCTAAAGCACCGGTTCCTCCCGATTCCAAGGCTTTACGCCCCTATTACGAAGATTTGGTGGCCAAGTATTTACCCGCTACCTTGCATTTTTAATTACGATCTAAACCCCACAAGTAATCATTATTATGAAATTTAAAAAACTTAGTTTACTGCTACTTTCCTTAACTTTTTTTCAAGGAATTTTTGCCCAAGTTGCCGCAACAAAAAAAATGTTGATTTATACAAAAAATGGGAAAGGTTATGTTCATGAAAACATAGCTACCAGTGTGGCTACTTTACAAAAAATCTGTGACGCCATCGGTGTGGAAACCCTTGTGAGTGATGATCCAAAAATTTTCACCGATCCCTCGATGAACTCTTTTGATGGGGTTTTCTTTTCCAATACGAATAATGAAGCTTTTGATACAGAAGAACAAAAAGCTGCCTTTCAGGCCTATTGCAGAAGTGGAAAAGGATTTGCTGGACTTCATTCGGCGGTGGGATCTGAACGCCAGTGGCCGTGGTATTGGTCGTTGATTGGAGGGACTTTTATACGTCATGCGCCTTTTCAAGAATTTACAGTTCGCGTCATTGACAAAAACCACAGTTCTACGCAACACTATCCTGCCCGTTTTGAGGTTTCGGATGAATGTTATTACAACAAAGAATTGAATCCGGACATCCATGTGCTCCTGGCAGCCGACATGACCACCGTGGAAGACAAAAGAAAAGGGGAATATCCGTCCAATACCTTTCAGGACAGTTTCCCCATTGCTTGGTACCACACTTTTGAAGGCGGAAGACAATGGTACTCCTCCCTAGGGCACAGCATTGAAAGCTATGCCGATAAAGACTTTCAAGATCATCTCAAAGGAGGCATACAATACATACTAAATTTGAGCCAGCAACCCTAAATCTAGAGTTGAGAATACGGCAAGGCTTCCAGAAAATTGCGTTGAATGTTGGAGACGGAATTTGCAAACTCCTCCATTTTAGAAATTTTTTGCCATAAGGGGTGTACTCTAAACTTATCCCAATTGGCATCGCGGGCTTCCATAGAAGTGAAGGACAGCATATAGGTCAAGGCCGGCATATTTGGACCTGCTACTTGCTCTCCAAAAAACACCGAATGAAGACCCGTATTATCAAAGATTTCAAACTCATAGGTATTGAACATTTTTACCTTACGGCGTACGGCATCTTCACTATACCCCTCATAGGTGCGCAATTCATAAATGGTTGCATCTTCTTGAGGTGCAACAAGGGTCGGAAGACCGTCAAAGGCGGTGAAAAATGAAGTTGAATAGCGATTATACACCGCTTTTTCAACCGGGATTTTATCATAGTCTGCACGCAATGCAGCAAAAGCTTCGTCTTTGCCCATCAACTCCATAACTTCGGCGTGATGTGCCGTGTTGCGGTAAGGTATCAAAATCCGTATTACTGTGGGAGTGGGATCACCATATTCAGAAAAAACACCTACTTTTTCCACTCCATTTTTGTTGAGTGTAGGAATTAAAGCTTTGGAAACATAATCGTGAAACGCTTGCTGAGAAGAACCAAATTTAAGTTCATAGGTGCGCAGTTCATAATAGTTTTTTTGAGCGCTTAAAGAAAAGCCGATAAATAGAGAAAAAATTAAAAGTTGTTTTTTGATCATCATAAAAGTTTATTGTAGTTTAAGGGTCATAAACATAATCAAAAAATATTCAGCAAACACATCTCATGAAAAAAATTTATTTATTGCTTTTGATCCTTCCTGCTTGCCTTTTTGCTCAAGAAAATAGTTTTCAACTGACCTTTAATCATCAGGCACTACCCGTGGCCAAATTGCAAGAAACTGGCGATTTTTATGTCAATATTCTTGGTTTTGAAGAAATGGTAGTCACCGCCAGTCAAGTGCCTCCCAAGCGATGGATACGGAATCATGAAGGAAAACAACTGCATTTGATCACCAGTGCTGATGGCGTGCCCAACACCATCGTAAATCATATGGCTTTTTCTACTTCCCAATTTGATGTTGTTGTGGAAACGCTCCGAGCCAACAAGATTGACTATTGGACCGACGAAGGCAAGAAGAATGAAGTGCGCATCCGCAAAGACGGTGTTCGTCAAGTAAAAATACAAGACCCCGAAGGTCATTGGATAGAAATCAACGAAGCGCAGTAATCCGTTAGGACAGCACGCCGCTTCTTTGAATTCCCAAGGCAAGACCTCTTAATTCTGCCAATCCACGCAAACGGCCAATGGCCGAATAGCCTGGGTTGGTCGTTTTTCTTAAATCATCCAACATCTGATGTCCGTGGTCGGGTCGCATCGGAATTTGTGCATCCCTCCTACCCGCTTGAGCTCTCCGGTTTTCTTCCGCTAAAGCGGCTTTTACCATGGCGTACATGTCAACGTCTCCTTCCAAATGATTGGCTTCGAAAAAGTTGCCATAGGCATCGCGTTGTGTACTTCTAAAGTGGATAAAGTGAATTCTTTGGGCGTGCTTTTTAAACATTTCCACCAAAGGATTATCGGCGCGAACCCCAAAAGAACCCGTGCAAAAAGTCAATCCGTTGTGTAGTGAAGGAACGGCACTAAAAAGAGCGTCTATATCGGCAGCCGTACTGACCACTCTGGGAATCCCAAATAAATCATAAGGTGGATCGTCGGGATGAATACAAAGTCGGCTGTCGCATTGTTCCGCCGTGGGAACAATAGCGGCTAAAAACTGAGCCAAGTGGGAGCGCAGTGTTTCTTTACTCAAATCGGCATAGGCCTCAATTCTTTGGTTGAATTGTTCCATGGTATAGCCCTCCTCTGCACCGGGCAGCCCAGCTATGATGCTGGTTGTAAGGGTTTTAATGGCGGCTTCATCAAGCGTTTCAAAATAGGCTTGTGCAGCTTCCCTTTGCGCTGGAGTATAGTCGTCTACTGCATTTTTTCGTTTTACCACAAATAAATCAAAAGCACGAAGCGCATCGATTTCATAGGCCAAAGCCGTTGAACCGTCTTCCAAGGGCTTGTATAATTCCGTACGTGTCCAGTCCAAAACGGGCATAAAATTATAGCAAATCACGTGGATGCCACAATGCGCTAAATTGGAAATGGTAGTTTTATAATTTTCGATGTATTGCTCGAAATTCCCGATTCTCTGTTTGATGTCTTCATGCACCGGAACGGATTCCACCACACCCCAAGTCAAACCTTTACTTTCAATATTTTTTTGATAGGCTTGGATGCGATCAATGGGCCACACTTCACCATTGGGTATATCGTGTAGTGCAGAAACGATGGTCGTTGCTCCTGCTTGTCTGATGTCCTCCAAAGAAACGGCGTCCTTGGGACCGTACCAACGAAATGATTCTTTCATTTGTTAAAAAAGTTTAATGAATTATATTGTTTATACTCCGCTATAAGCATTGAACCCGCCATCCACTGGCAAGACCACCCCAGTGACAAAACTGGCACTGTCACTGCACAAAAAATGAATGGCACCACTCAACTCTTCGGGATTTCCAAAGCGTTTCATGGGGGTATTATTGATAATTTTCTGACCGCGTTCGGTCAAGCTTCCGTCTTCGTTGAGCAACAACGCTTGGTTTTGTTTTCCAATAAAAAATCCGGGGGCAATCGCATTCACACGTATGCCGTCGCCAAATTTCAATGCCATTTCCACCGCCATCCAACGAGTAAAATTTTCCATGGCTGCCTTGGCTGCGGAATAGCCGACCACCCGTGTAATCACCCGATCTACAGCCATGGAGGAATAGTTGACAATCGCCCCACTTCCTTGTTCGCTCATGGTTTTTCCAAAAACCATAGACGGCAGAACGGTTCCTTTTAAATTTAAGTCAATAACTTGATCAAAGTCACTTTCCTGAAGATCAAAAATGGATTGATGGTCGGGGATGGTCGCACCGGGCAGGTTTCCCCCCACAGCATTGATTAAAACATCAATGCACCCCATGTGCGCAAGGATTTTTTCGCGAGTTTGTTCTAAATCTGCGCGACTTAAAACATCTACCACAAATCCTGTGGCTTCGGTATGTTCTTGTAATTCAGCAACCAAGGCATCAATCAGTGTTTGGTTACGCCCTAAAATGACAATTTTTGCTCCAACTTTTGCAAAGCTATGTGCCAAACTGCCTCCAAGAGCACCCGTAGCACCCGTCATGACGATGGTTTTTTCCTTTAGTGAAAACATTAAAAAATGTAGTATTAAAAATTATAGGACGGATCCCAATATATGACTTTGTTTTGATCCATTGCACGAATTCCCATGTCGATGGCAAAAGCTGTTTTGGAGCCTGTAATGATATCAGACAGGGGTTGTTTTGATTCGATGATCGAATCACGGAAATCTTCCAAGGCCTGACGGGTTGGTTCTAAATGCTCGTAATTTACGGGGATTCCTTTCCCTTCTGTCCAGCTGGCTGTGGCACCGGAAACACCATCCACTTCGCCATAGGTTCTATTGTAACTTCCCTCGGGGTATATCCACGCCGCTTGTGGGCCAATCACTATGGTGCCTTTGTCCCCCGAAACATTGATTTGATAATCGTCTTTGGCGTTGGCGGTCAAACAGGTAAAGGTGGCTTTGACCCCATTGGGATA
>JABISF010000077.1 GCA_018699935.1 Flavobacteriaceae bacterium
AGAAACCGCCTAAACATATTTTTTATCCTTTTAAATCATCACTTATGAAAACCCTATTAAAAAACTTACTCCCCTTTTTTGTACTCGGATTTGTTCAAGTCAGTATGGGGCAAAGCAGCGACGAACTCATTGGTAAATGGGACTTGAATGTAGCCATGGGCACGACCCAACTCCCCTCTTGGCTGGAGGTCAAACTTTCTGGGAACAGCACGCTGGTTGGTCATTTTGTTGGACATAGCGGTAGTGCTCGTCCGATCTCTGAAGTGCATTTTCACGAGGGTGTTTTTGATTTTTCCATACCCCCCCAATGGGATGGAAAAAATGACATGCATCTGAGCGGAACCCTCAAAGACGGTAAACTTACTGGAACCCTGTTGAGCAGTTTAGGAACTGCCCATACTTTCACAGGCAGCCCCGCTCCGGCTTTGGATCGAACAGCTCCCAAAGCTTGGGGAAAAAGTCAAGCTATTTTTAACGGAAAAGACTTGAGTGGTTGGACGCCTCAAACAGAACAAAGAACCAACCAATGGACAGTGGAAGAGGGTATTCTGAAAAGCCCCCGCTCTGGAGTCAATCTACTTTCCAGCTCCAGTTATGAGGACTTTAAATTGCATATTGAAGTGCGCTATCCCGAGCACAGCAATTCAGGGATCTATTTGAGAGGTCGTTATGAAGTACAGGTGGAGGACAGCCATGGAAAAGCTCCCAGTAATATTTTATTTGGAGGTATTTACGGCTTTTTATGTCCTAACGAAATGGCGGTCCATCCAGCCGGTGAATGGCAAGTTTTTGACATCACTTTGGTGGGAAGAAGAGTTAGCATCGAAGCGAATGGTAAAAAAATCATCACCGATCAAATTATTCCTGGAATTACGGGTGGAGCACTCAATAGTGATGAAGCTGCTCCCGGTCCGTTCATGTTACAAGGTGACCATGGTCCTGTTGAATATCGAAATATTTCCATTCAATTGCCACAATAAAAACGCAACTGCGTTTTATTATTTGAGTTGATTTGGGTGTTTACCTAGGCCTCCCAAATACTCGCATTCGTATAAATCTTTCATGGAATTAAACGGCACGGGATGCTTGGCATAGTTATAGGCTTTTTCCAGCGTAATCACTTTGTTATTATCTCCGCAGCTGATATCGATATCAATCATTTTCATTTGACAAGGATGTTCATAGCCGCAGGCATGGGTCATTTGCAAAACTTCTTTTCGCAAAATATTTACATAGTTTCCAAAACGCACCGATTTGAGGGTTGGATCAAGCCCCCTTTGCAACCACTTGTTTTGCGTGGCAATACCGGTTGGACATTTATCTGTATGACACACTTGGGACTGAATACAACCAATGGCCATCATGGCTTCGCGGGCAATATTGATGACGTCCACGCCCATGGAAAAAGCTTTTAAAACCTCCGATGGAAAACCGAGCTTGCCCGAACCAATAAAGGTAATGTCCTCTGCCAATCCATTCTCTTTAAAAATATTATACACTTCCGAAAAACCAAAAACCCAAGGTAGCGCAACATGGTCGGCAAATGAAGGGGGCGCTGCTCCCGTTCCGCCCTCACCACCATCAATGGTGATAAAGTCGGGGCCTTTGTTTTCTTTTTTCATGATCTCCACCAGTTCATACCATTGTGCCAAATCCCCCACGGCTGATTTGATTCCCACGGGAACCCCTGATTTTTCTGCTAATAGTTCAATAAAATCAACCATCTCGCGCACGTTAGAAAAGGCGGTATGATAAGAAGGCGAAAGGATGTCGGTATAGGGTTCAACGCCTCTGATTTCGGCAATCTCTTTGTTGTTTTTTTCTTTCGGTAAAACCCCTCCTTTTCCTGGCTTGGCTCCTTGAGAAAGTTTTATTTCAATGGCTTTTACCTTACCCGGATATTTGTCAAAAACCAATTCCTTGCAGGTGTCCCAATCAAAATAACGTTTTCCATCCGCCGCTGTAATTCCACAACCGTAATAGCCCGTTCCCATATGAAAAATGGAATCTGCACCTTGACGATGATAGGGAGAGAGACCGCCTTCTCCGGTGTTGTGATAGCAACCCACCATGGCAGCTCCTCTATTTAAAGCCTCTTGGGCTTTTTTTGAAAGACTTCCATAACTCATCGCAGAAATATTGATGATAGAATAGGGACGATAAGGATACTTGCGCTTGTGGCGCAAACCCATCACCTTTGCAGAGGGTATAAAATAGGGGTCGTTCTTGTCATCATTGATATGATCGCTTTCCATTTTGAAAGGAAACATGGTTGGATTGATGAAGACATGCCCCGGATGATACATATCTTTGTCGGTTCCAAATCCTTCATAATTATTGGTGCGATTGGCAGAATGGTCAATCCAGTTGCGCTGACTCCGATTGAAGGGAAGTTCCTCCCGATTACTCGCTATAAAATACTGACGAATTGGGGGACCAAGGGCGATGAATAAATAGCGTAATCTACCCAGTAGAGGGAAATTCCGAATAACACTGTTTTTTTTCTGAAAAACATCTTTTAATAGAAAAACAAGAAGAAGTGTTATTAGCGAATAAATGATAGCGTTCGTCATTGTTCAATAGGGTTTATGGAGGATCTAAATCTAAATAATAGTGTCTTATGTTAAAGCAAGATAATAAATTTAGTGCTTTCCTTTATTTTTTTGGACAGTCTTCTTAAACCGGAATTAAATTAATCATCTCCATTGGATCTATGATGTATGATAAAAAGAGAGTACATTTAAAATCTAATAATCAAAAACCAATTTATAATGAAGCAATTTTTATTTAGTTGTGCCGTCTTATTGTTTGTTTCAGCACAAGCCCAGTTCAGCGTTCGAGTGATTAACCTCAATCTAAAATTTGGCGCCGAGGAAGAAATGGCAAGACTGTTCGAAGAATATCACAAAGGCCCTCGAAATTCTGGAGGAGCCCATTTTTCGAGTGTTAATTATCTTGACAACGTTACACATCGTGTTATTTTTGCCGGCGATCCAGCCAATTTTGGAGCCAAAAAAATTCCCTCCCAAGCAGAGCAAGAGGCCTATATGAGTAAGATTTATCGTTTGTTTGACGGCAAATCCAGCGGATCCCATGTGATGACTACTTTAGCATGGAAAGGAGGAGATCGCGATAAAAACAAATTTTCAAAAGTTTGGGAATTTAAAGCGAGTGATCCGGCTAAATACCTTCAAGCTCACACGACTTTCGTCAAAGCCATTGAAGAAATATTAGGCGATCGTGTGGTGGGTCTTTCTTCCATCGACATGGGAGGTTCAGGCGGAACGCATTCCGTCTTTATGAGTGGTGCCAGCCTGAACGATTTGGTTCTCACCGAACGGGCACTCTCCAACACCAAAGCCTTTCAAACCTTTATTGCTAATCGAGGGGCTGTTGAAATGGTTAGTGTTTATATGACCAAAAATATTCTTCGGTTTAATTAATTTCATACCGATTCACTAAAAAGGGGAGGTCGTTTGGATGCCTTCCCTTTTTTTATTTTTAAGGGGTTCGTTTTCTTAGGATATGGAATGCCTCATTGGTTTTGGTTTACCATCCGCCTTCCAATTTCCCAACGGGTTTATAGCGATTGCGATTGATCTTAAAATCCTCCTCCATCAATGTATCGACTATATGAATGGCCAGTACCTTCCCTACAATCAGCGTCGTCCCTCACCAATCGTCGCAAAGACAGCTATGGTGGAAGCATTTCAAATCGAGCCAAATTTCATTTAGCAGTGGTAGAATCCATCAAAAATGTGAGTGGAAATACACCTTTAATTGTTAAATTAGGAGTGGAAGATTGGCATCCGCATGGAATCCGCCCCGAAGATGCACTTTATGTTGCAACACAGCTCAAAGCATTAGGCGTCGCAATGATTGATGTGTCCACGGGCAATGTAGTTCCCGATCAAATACCCGATTTAAATCGCCCGCGCGTTTGGGTGATCTGATCCAAAAAGAAATTTGGGTAATCCGTTTGACAGATCGATCGCTTACTTACGGTTTTTGCTTTTCGCACCCATCAAAAAACGGTGATCGAAGGAACCGGGGTGGTGGTTCATGTTGCCGTCAATGACCTACAAAAAGAACTTGTTCCCCAAGCTTGGGGGGAAACCCTTAAAGCAAAAATAAAACCCTTTTTAAACAGTTTAAAAATAGAAAACGCTTGTTTTCTTTTGAAAATTACACGGGTGTTTTTCTTTCTAGTGTAAAAAATAATTGATTACAGGGTAGTCTTACTTACTATTTCGTTAAAGTAGGAATTTTCTTATTTCATAAAATTAGTTTACATTTATTGAAAATAAGTTATGTCTGATTTTGAACAATTAAGCAAAAATTCTTCGACTGAAAATACTTCTCAAACTATTTCAGACATAGCAAGCACGGTTTCGCCTCAGGAGGCAATGACGCATTCGGAATCCCATCTTCATGTGATCCAGCAAAAAGCAGACTTTAGCAATAGTGTGGGTTCGTTACATCGTATGTCCACCAAATCCCATTCCGGAGATTTAACGCAGCTGCAATCCATTGCGAATCGATATACTGCTTCTGGGGGGAGTACAACCGTTCAACGAAAAGAAAACAATAACGGTTTACCGGACTCCTTAAAATCGGGTATAGAAAACCTTTCCGGTTATTCTATGGATGATGTAAAAGTCAATTACAATTCCGACAAGCCTGCCCAACTCAACGCCCACGCCTATGCGCAAGGTTCTGAAATACATCTAGGTTCTGGTCAAGAACAACATTTAGCCCACGAGGCATGGCATGTGGTGCAACAAAAGGCCAATCGAGTGCAGCCCAACACCCAAGTAAATGGAGTGCAAGTCAATGACAATCCAAAGCTTGAAACGGAAGCCGATCAGATGGGGGCAAAAGCACTTCAAATGAAAGCCTCAGCATCAAGTCTTAGCAACCGACAAAGTGGATCCAATACTGCGCAACTGGAACCCATGCCCATGACCGCAATGCCAGATGCAGGTCCAATTGTTAACTCCAATAAACCAAAAGAGGAAGAAAGCAACATTAAAAAAGCAGCAAATATGACTGGGGGTGCTTCCATGGCAGGTAGTGCAGTTAGTACTATTGGGAAAGGGATTGCGGGAGTTGTTGAAAATCCTTCAAAGAAAACTATAACCGGATTTGCAGAAAGTGGGTTTATTTTTGGAGCCGTCACCAGTTTTAAAAATGGGGCAACAAACTTTTGGAATTTAGCAACCGGAAAAGAGGACCTTA
>JABISF010000078.1 GCA_018699935.1 Flavobacteriaceae bacterium
ATAACAACAAGCGTCCATTTGTCTCCAACAATATCTATTGCTGAAGTAACAGGACAATCACACCTAAAAAACTTATCTATAAATGACATAATTATAAAAATATAATTATTACTATCAAAACAATAGTAATTTTATTATTTTTACTATCAAATTTAAAGTAATAATAAATAAACTATCCAATGAATAAAAAGGTTTTATTAACAGGAATTTCAGGCTACATAGGAAATCATTGTGCCGTCGAATTATTGAAAAATGGATATTCAGTCCGTGGATCCGTTAGAAGTTTATCAAAATCTGAAAAGGTTATTGACGCAATTAAAAAAGAAGTTGATCCAAAAGATAATTTAGAATTTTGTGAGCTGGACTTGCTAAATGATGATGGTTGGGATGATGCAATGAAGGGATGTGAGTTTGTAATGCACGTAGCCTCTCCATTTATCAATATCGAGCCGAAAGATGAAAATGAATATATAAGACCTGCAGTCGACGGAACAATGAGAGCACTAAATGCTGCTAAAAAGGCCGGCATTAAAAGGGTTGTTTTAACTTCATCAATGGTTTCTATGTTAGAAAATGCTGATAAATCTATCAAAGTCGATTCGAAATCATGGACAAACGTAAAAGCAAAAAATGTTTCTACGTATGCAAAAAGTAAAACCTTGGCAGAGCGGGCTGCTTGGGACTTTATTAATGCTCAAACCGATGCAACACCAATGGAACTTACTGTTGTGAATCCAGGTCCTGTTTTTGGCCCAACGCTTTCGGGTGATTTATCAGGAGCTTCAATGGGTATGTTTAAGCAAATGATGTCAGGAAAAATGCCAATGGTTCCTCAAGCTGCAATTAATATGTCCGACGTAAGAGATATTGCTAAAATACATGTGCTAGCGCTTGAAAATGAAAAAGCAGCCGGAAAAAGATTTATTGTTACAACTGAAGAACCTTTCGCTTTTCAGGAATTAGCCAAAATACTTAAATCCAATGGTTATGATAACGTAAGTACAAGGTTGGCTCCAAACTTTTTACTAAATCTTATTGGTAATTTTGATAGAGAAGCCAGAAGTATGAGATCTTTTATTGGCAAAACATATAATGGTGATATATCCTTAACAAAGAAAACATTTGATTGGAGTCCCATGCCTTTTAAAAAGACTGTTTTGGATACTGCAAAATCAATTGAATCCTATCCTTAAAAGATTGATTAATAAAGGAGTTTAAATATGTTTACTGCAACAATCCTAATTGCCTCAAAAAAGAATAGTTATCTAAAAACTCCCTCCCAATTACAATGCGCTTTCGCACTAAACTATATATTAAAATAGTGTTGTTTTTTGGTTTTAAACCCGTTATTTTTCGTGATTTCTGATTCCATCCAAATTATCGCTATCATAGGACTTCATATTTTCTTTACGTTGAATTTTATGCTGCCTTCTGACGATGGTTAGAAGAAAATATACATAAATGATGAAAATTATTATTCCAACCAAAAACATTATTTGATTATTCATAAGTTAGGATTTTTGTCGTCATTTCTTCTCTGTCTTATTACAAATGCAAATGCAAGAATTGTTACTGGCCATAGACCAACATAAATTCCTTCAAGTTGATTTCCTGTAAACCATAGATATATAGAATATAAGAAGCTTAAAAAAGCAAGTATTACTGGATAATATTTCTCTAAAAAAAGCATTTTTTATTTTCGTTGTTAGTTAAATAAGATTTAGTCATTTTAAACTAAAGCCATATACATTAAAAGGGGATTTTCCCAGAATCGGGTTAGCAAAAACCAAAAAAGATTATTAAACATCTAATCCAGTTCTTTGTAAGATACGAACAATTAGTTTAAAAGAGACCTTTAGAATAAGAAACCATTGAAATAGCTGCATTTTTGTAAATCAATATTCGGAGCTGTTTAGGGAATAATAAAATTTTCATTTTTTTATTAGAATCGCCCCGTACGAATCCTTTCGTATGGTTGGAGAAAAAAAACCAATAGCGGTCTTTACTACACAATAATCGTGTGATACGGCGAATAATAATGACGGATGTGGATTTGAAATATTACCGTTCCCCTGTAAAATAAACTGTCAATAACACAGCGTCCAATTTGTTAGAAAATAGCTACATTGTATTCTTAAACTTTATTTATGAAAGGCTCAAATAGGTTATATGCTCTAGTGCTTATACTTTTTATCACTGCTGATGTTTGGGGTCAGACCGATCCCGCAGCCGTTTTTTATGGCGATTTACTTCCCGATGCACCCAGCTTGGCCGCTCGAGGTGAATATCAGGTGGGCGTTAGAACGCTACAACTAAAGAATCCCAATCAAATTGATCTCTTAAATTCCACAAAGGATCAAGAAGTATACTACGACCGACCCCTTACCGTTGAAATTTGGTATCCCGCCCGTTTAGAAGAAGGAGCTAAAGAAATGGTGGTCTACAATGAGGTGATGGGAAATTTTAATAGTCCCGATCGCCCATTGATCCCCTTTACCTTTAATGGAAGAGCAGCGCGGGAGGCGGCTGTATTCCCTTCAAACGCCCCCTACCCTTTGATCATTGTTTCGCATGGTTATACCGGCTCGCGTTATCTGATGACGTATTTGACCGAAAATTTAGCTTCAAAAGGTTATGTTGTTGTGGCCATAGACCATACCGATTCTACCTTTAGAGATGCCGCTGCGTTCCACAGTACGCTGCTCAATCGTTCGCTAGATGATCTTTTTGTTTTAAACGAAATGGAACGCTTAAGCACAGAACCCGATTCCTTTTTACAGGGCTTGGTGGATGTAAACACTACAGGACTGATTGGCTACTCCATGGGAGGCTATGGAGCTCTGAATGTTGCCGGAGGTGGTTACAGTTCGCAAGCCTTGCAATTGTTTTCAATGGTCTCCCAGGGAAGTCGGGCACTGGAAAAACGAATGCTAGGAAATGAGGCCTTCATTAACTCCTTTGACTCGCGGATAAAAGCCGTCGTTGCCCTTGCGCCCTGGGGTATGGAAAGAGGCGTTTGGGATGCCGAAGGACTGGCCGGAATTAAAATCCCAACTTTTTTTGTTGCTGGAAGTAAAGATGATATTTCAGGCTATGAAAAAGGAATCAAAGCCATCTATGAGGGAGCCATCCATACAGAACGTTATCTTTTAACTTATGAAAATGCGCGTCACAACATCGCTCCCAATCCGCCCCCAGCAGCAGCACTCCAGGCTGGACTCGATATCAACGAATATTTACGCTACGCTGATTCCGTCTGGGATCAACGAAGGATTAATAATATCAACCAACATTTTATCACCGCATTTCTGGGTCTAAAGCTCAAAAATATCACCGCCTTTGCCCCCTATTTAAATGCCGCAGAGCTCGAAAACCAAGATCCTTGGGAAGGATTCCTCCCTCGAACTTCGGTGGGCTTGGAATTGCTTTATGAAAAGCCTGAATAAATTTTTCAAATTTATTCCATAACAACCACCTCAAACTCCACGCGGCGGTTGAATTGATGGGCTTCTTCTGAGATTTGGATGACTGGGCTTTTTTGTATCCATGTTGAAAGATTTTTTTCTTCCAACTCCAATCGGGCTTGTTTTGCCTCGGCATAAAAATCAAAGGTTTCAACAATCAGTCTTGTCAAACCCCCGGAATCTTTTTGCATTCGCGGTGAATATCCCATATCCCGATAGCTTTTCATTATGCTACTAGTATTTTCCTCTTTTTCAAAAGAGCCTCCCACCAGAAGATAATTCTTAAGGGTGTTATTTTCGATGGTCGTTTCGCCATAACCCACAGATTCAATGGAATTGTTGTTTTTAATATGAGCCACTAAATAGTTTTTGATGGAAGCCGCTCTTTCCTCCGATAATTTTTGATTGTAAGCCGCTGACCCCCTGGCATCCGTGTAAGCTTTTATTATGAGTTTCAATTCAGGATATTGATCCAAAACCGCGACCACCTCGTCAAATCGATCTTGATAAACCGTCCACAGCTCACTTTCATTAAATTTATAATAGATAGGGCGAAGGTTGAAATTAATTGCTTCGCGTTTGGTCTGTACCGCTTCAGATCCTTTTAAGGTCACCCGTATGGGTGCAGAAGTGTTAAATTCCGATTGGAGTCGATAGCTGAACTGATCCTCCAAAATCAAGGGATTCGAAACCAAGTAATAAAAACTCCCATCCGAATTGAGTTGCAAACTTCCATTGGCAGTTTTTTCTTCCAAAATCACCGTTTTGTCAATTATGGCTTGCAATGGATCTTCGGACAGCATCAACACTTGATCATTTTCCAAAACCCCTTCAGCATCCACAAACAAAGTGTCTTGGGTAAAAGAATAGCTATCCTCCACCCCCTTTAATTGAGGTCGATATAAAAAATAATAATTGTCATCCTTACCTACTCCATCAGAACGGTTGGAACTCAAAAACCCCAATTTTGTAATGGGATCGATGGAAAAACTAAAATCATCAGCATCCGATAAAAATGGAGCTCCTAAAGCTCGACTGATCCATTCATCGGCTTCCTTTTGTCCCATCATGACATCCAAAGCTCCGCTTTCCTCTTTTCGCTTTCGAGAGAAAAAAACGACATCTTCCCGATACACATAAGGAAACACCTCATCGGAGGCTGTGTTGATGGCTGCGCCTAAATTTTGGGCTTCCCCAAAACGGCCATCGGAATTGACCCGAACGCGATATATGTCCATTCCCCCAAAACCCCCCGGACGATCGCTGGAGAAATAAAGTGTCTGATTTTTTGCATCAAAACTAGGATGCATATTGGAATAGTTGCCATCGATTTCAAAAATGGGAAACTGATCCCTTTTACCCGCCACAGGAGGATAGGGAGTCTGAAAAATATTCAACTGATATTCCTGATTTGTTCCCATTTTACCCATATTACGAGTAAAGTATACAATCTTGTTTTTGGGATCAAAAGCAGCGGGTCCTTCTTGTACGTTGGTGTTGAGTTCAAAAAGCAATTCATCTGCGACCATGATTTGGTTCAAAGTGTCCCATACTGCCCGGGCGAGGTTATAAACTGTACTCTTGGATCGAACCTTGTTGCGTTTTAGTTTTTCCCCTTGCATTTTTTTGGAGGTCACATATAAAAACTCGATCTGATGCGCTTCGGAAGTTCCATCCCATCGGAGGATGCCGTATTCGTCCTCCACAGAATTGTTTGGAAGGGGTTTTAAAAGAGTAATGGAATCCAAGGTGTTTTGAAAAAACAATTGGGAAACTTCGGTAGTGTTGTCTTGTTGTGCTTGGAGCACAAAAGAGAAACAACTCAGCAATAAAAGGATTCGCTTTTTCATATTAGAAGAGTCTTGGCGATCTTAAAAAACCGATGTTTTTGGGACTAAACTGATACCGCAGCAGGATTTCATGAGAGGTGTTGGTAATCCCAATAGTCGCATTTGCTAGTGCCCCTTGATAGGCATAACCGATCGATAGGTTTTGGCTGATATTGACCCCCATAAATCCTCCAAAAAAACCCGCAGTGTTTTGATTGGGTAAACCATTTTTTATATTGGAGCGATATTGGGGTCCTATCCAAAAAATGTCATTGATGGAAAATAGAACACTGTTGTCATAGACCAGCGGTAAGCTTTCTGTTTTCTGAAGAAGAATACTGGGTTTTATTTTTAAAAACGAACCCACATTTATCAGTGCGCCCCCGATGGCATAAAAATTTCTTTGCAAATAGAGCTCCTCATCCTCAATAAAATAAGGAACACCCACTCCAAAATAGAAGTTTTTGTTTTGCAAATACAAGCCAAAACCAACATTTGGAGAAAAATTATAATCCTGAGAAATGCCCAGAAAAGGATCGTTGGAATCGATATAGGTGAGTAGGGAGGTGTCCAATTGAAGCGAACGACTGCTAAACTTGAGACCAACGCCCAATTTTAAACCTTGTGCATTTAGCTTTAGATGATAGGCCATATCGGCTGCAATATTTACGCGTTCCGTAGGGCCAATTTTGTCGTTAATACTGGATATCCCAAAGCCTAAATTTTTATTTTTAAACAGATGACTCACACTCACCGCATGGGTGACCGGAGCCCCAAGAATTCCATCCCATTGATTTCGACTCCCCACCGTAATCTGAGAATATCCCGTGGCTCCAACATAGGCCGGATTGATGGATTGGTGGTTGAACATATACAATGAAAAAGAAGCTTCCTGCTGGGCGGATGCTGTCCAAACTGTACAAAACAGTGCAAAAAACACCCAAATGTGATGGAGGTACTTCATCGTATTTCTTTTTCTTGTTGAAAATAAAATTGATCTGAAACGCGACAGGAAATTTCTACAGCTTCAATTTTATAAACAACAAATGGCCTATGGTGTTGCAAAAGATGCTCTTGGTTAATTATCAAATATAGTTTTATAAAATTACGCAAAAATATCTGCAAAGCCCCTTTCAACTGTAAGTTATTAGACTTTAAGAAGCATCTGAATCCAAAAATGAAAATGAAAATAAACGTTTTTAAGTTTAATTTTTTAAGGTTCCCATTAGAAATCTTCCCATTTGAAAGGGGGTACACATCATTTTTTAAGTACCTTGGAAACCAAAATCATTCCCTTGGAAGACAAGAAACATAAATCGGGTTATGTTGCCATTGTTGGCAATCCCAATGTGGGCAAATCCACCTTGATGAATGCCTTGATGGGGCGAACGCTTTCCATCATTACTGCCAAAGCGCAAACGACTCGGCACCGCATCTTGGGCATCATCAACGGAGACGATTTTCAAATGGTACTTTCCGATACACCGGGCGTGATCAAACCCGCCTATGAAATGCAAACTTCCATGATGAATTTTGTTAAAGAGGCTTTGGTGGATGCCGATGTTTTGGTCTATATGGTGACCCCCGAGGAGGAGGACCTTAAAGATGAGAAGTTGTTTGAAAAGATTAAAAAATCAAAAGCCCCCCTGCTGTTGTTGATCAACAAAATTGACATGATTTCTCAAGAGACTTTGGAGGCATCGGTTGCTCATTGGCAAAACTTGTTTCCGCAAGCTGGCGTTTACCCCATTTCCGCCCTTCGTGGTTTTTTTATTCCCGAACTGCTTGCTTTACTCACCGAAAAACTTCCCGAATCACCGGCTTATTTTCCAAAAGATCAACTTACCGACAAGCCGGAACGCTTTTTTGTTAACGAGGCAATACGGGAACAAATTTTGGAACACTATTCCAAAGAAATCCCCTATTCCGTTGAAGTTGTTACGGAAGAATTTCACGAGGATGAAAAAATCATTCGAATCCGTTCTGTGGTGCTCGTGGAACGTGAAACACAAAAAGGTATCGTGATTGGCCACAAAGGAAGTGCCTTAAAACGTGTGGGAATAGGCGCTCGAAAGTCTTTGGAGAAATTTTTTGGCAAAAAGATTCATTTGGAATTATATGTAAAAGTGTCCAAAAACTGGCGTTCGGACAGTCAGCAATTGAAGCGTTTTGGCTATTCAAACTGAGTACTTCCAATATTTTTTTATCTTTAAGGAATCACAAAAAAAATAGCTCTTGAAAGCACTCTATACCTTTGTCCTTTGTTCGCTCTTTCTTTTTTCCTGCCAGGAAAAAGTAAGTCCTCCTAATATCGTCTTCATTATGTCGGACGATCATGCCTATCAAGCCATTAGTGCGTATGGGCATGGGTTGAATAACACCCCCAATATTGATCGAATTGCAAAAGAAGGTGCCTTGTTCAACAAAGGGTTTGTAACCAACTCCATTTGCGCACCCAGCAGGGCGGTTATGCTTACTGGAAAACACAGTTTTGTGAATGGAAAAGTGGACAATATCCAAGATTTTAATTGGGATCAGGACAATTTTGCCAAACAACTCCAAAAAGCTGGTTATCAAACGGCTATGGTAGGGAAAATTCACCTTCGTGGACTGCCACAAGGCTTTGATTATTCCGCTGTCTTACCCGGTCAAGGGCATTACTATAATCCCGATTTTATCATTGATGGGGTAAAAAAACAAATAGAAGGCTATGTAACCAGCATTACTACCCAACTGAGTTTGGATTGGCTAAAAAACAAAAGAAACAAGGCGCAACCTTTTTTGTTGCTGTATCACCAAAAAGCACCTCACCGAAATTGGAAGCCCGAGGAAAAATATTTAACACTGTTTGACGACAAAACCTTTGATCCTCCTGCTAATTTTTTTGACGATTATTCCCATCGAGGGACGGCTGCCAAAACGCAAGAAATGTTGATTGCCGCCAGTGAAGAACAAATCGCAGCAGCCCATGGCAATGGGGGGCACGGTCGTTGGGGACACGACTTTAAAATGTTGACCGACCCCTATGGAAACAACACAGGATTTGAAAACGAATTAAATCGTTTTACTCCCGAACAAAAGGCCGCATGGTTGGCCGCATACACTCCCAAAAATGACGCTATGAAAGCGCAAAAACTGGAAGGCAAGGAATTGGCGCTTTGGAAGTTTAATCGCTATTTGAAAGACTATTTGCGCACCATACAATCCGTGGATGATGGCGTAGGAGAAATTTTGGAGTATCTCGATCAAGAGGGTTTGACCGAAAACACCATTGTAGTATACACTTCCGATCAGGGATTTTATTTGGGTGAACACGGTTGGTTTGACAAACGTTTTATGTATGAAGAATCCTTGCGAACCCCCATCTTAATGCGTTATCCCAAAGAGATTCCTGCGGGTTCTGAGGTTGACGCTTTAATCCAAAATTTAGATTTTGCCCCTACCTTTTTGGATTATGCTGGCGCCCCCATTCCAGAAGACTTACAAGGTATTTCCTTCCGAAATATCATCAACCAAAAAACCAGCGTATGGAGAGATGCTATTTATTATACCTATTACGAATACCCTTCAGTACACATGGTAAAACGTCATTATGGCGTTCGAACCGATCGGTATAAGTTGATGCATTTTTATTATGACATCGACGAATGGGAAATGTATGATTTGGAAAAAGATCCCGACGAAATGTTCAACATCTACGGACAGCCCGAATACGCTCCTGTACAACAGCAGTTACATGCACGTCTTTCTGAACTCCGCGAACAATACGGCGACTCTGACTCCTTGGATCAGATGCATATCGAACGTTATGTGTCGGGCTTAAAATAACATTATAGCGGAATTGTCCATTCGTTTTTGGTGCAATCCAAACGGCCGTTCATTTTTTCGGTGATGACTCGATCGATGATTAAAAGTCCTTTGGTGGCCATGTTTTCAAAATTATCGATACCGTTGTTTTCAAAACCTTTACGCGTGCGGTGAATGTTGAATTGCGTAGCCAAGGGACGACCAAAGGTTTTTTCCACGGCTTTTTTTCCCATCATAAAGCCCAACATTCCTCCCCAAGTTGCGGTGGGATTGTCAGAATCCCAGCCCGCCAAGGCCCCAATTTTAATGGTTTCTTTAAGATCCCCTTCGCCATAAAACAGGCTAACGATAGAGGCTCCAAAATTAATTCCGGCAGCGAAACAGCCGTTACAACTTTTGTCTTCGGTAGCCCACCGATAGCCATCTTCTTGACGAATTTGGTATTTTTCATGCAAGCCGTCACGCGCTGCCTCCCATGTTTTTCCAGAATGGTATTGCGCCACCACAAAATCATACATTTTGGCAGCATAGGAATCATTAGGAAGGTGTTGACGGGCTTGCGAAGCCATCCATTGGGTTTTTTCTTTAAGATTGGCGTGTTCGGTAGGTTGCGCAGCTAGGGCATACATAATCACATTAAATTCAGCAATCCAAGCCGCGTTTTCTCGTGCTGTCGTCCGGATCGGTAGATAGGCCATTTCCAAGGCAATGGCGGGTTGGGTGGGAGCAAAAAGTCCAAAGATTTCGGTGGTGAGTTGAGCATCTATCATTTCGTAAAAAGGGTTCAATGCCGGATCACTGGTTTCGGGAGGTACTTTTCCTTCTTGCATCAAATCAAAAGCTTGTTGATTGGACACCCACAAAAAATTTTCCTCCTCCTTATGAATATGCGCCAACCAAACTTCCCGGATTTGGGCTCCGGTTACATCCAAGGTTTCACTGTGATAGAGCAAATCTTGATAAATATACTCTATATCTGTATCGTCATCAGCGCCCCAAATACTGTCTTTTTCAGCCAATAAAAAGTCAATGGTTTTTGAATAATTGTTGGAGCCCCACAAATTGGGTTGATCGGGGCCACCCCAATCGGCGCGGGTGTAAAAACCTTCTCCTTTGCCATTGGAAGGAATTCCAATTTTATCCATTTCTGTGATCAAACCGGTCCAATTGGCAATGCATTGCGCCATCCAAAATCCTTGTAACTGATCGTGATAGTGCCCCCGATCGATCACAAGACTTGTTGGGACCGGTGGCACTATGTCTTTACATGAAAAAAAGAGGGATATCCCAAAGAAAATAATTGTACTACCTAATATTCCATTCTTCATCTTAAAAATCTTCAAGTGTTCGGGTCAAATTTCCTGAAGCGTCATAAAATTCAACTTTTATAGCCGCTTTAGGGATCCAAAGACTGGACGAACCTTGCGATTGAAAACTGTTTTGCGCTTGTCTCAACTGCAATTGTTTTCCTCCGGAAGGTAAAGAGACGATACATTTCACTTCCGCTCCCTTCCATTCCAAAGCATCCCGATAAGTACTGTTTTTGGATTGATACACTTTTAATACATCATTATTTTGGGAAGCGATAAAGAGCGGTTGTTGGCCTTGATTTAATAGGACTAAACTTTTGGCATCTCCAGGCACTACAAAATGGGTGTCTTCCATAGAAAGCGGAATAAACCCCCCTTTGCCGTTGTTTTTAAGAACCAATCCTTGCAGCGCGTCCGATCTTCCTTGATGGACTTCAACCCCGTAGTCATTTCCGACTAAAATAATATCCTGAAAACCGTCTTGATCCACATCAAAAGGAAGGGTTGCAAATACGGGTGCCCATTGCACTTCCACAGGCAGTTTGTGCAATTTAAACTGTTGATTCCCCAAATTCTCTATCCAAGAACTTTCCATCCAATTGGATTGTTTGATGATGGCGTCGCTGAGCTCTTGATTTTCAAAAACTTCCTCCAAAGTGGCTGCACCGTAGGCAGCATAGGAATTGAATGATTTGCGCAAGGCTCTAAACTGTTTTACAACGTCTTCCCAAGGGTGATAGGGATAGTTGTGTTTTTGCCCCAAACTGTCTCTTAAATAGAAAGAAATAAAGGGGTCCACACTGCCGTTGGCGTCAAAATCTTTGGCAATAATCGTGATGGGTTCCTCAGCATTGCCTTGGTAGAAGGTGTTGGTGCCAAAATTTCCAGCCACATAGTCAAGGTCGCCATCATTGTCAAAATCGGCAGCAGAAAGACTATTCCACCAGCCCGTTGCATTTTCGATTCCGGTTTTTTCCAGTTTTTG
>JABISF010000011.1 GCA_018699935.1 Flavobacteriaceae bacterium
ATATCCGCCTGAGGCGGACGGGGGATCGTGCCCCCCTCTCGCTACAAGATTTGAATAAAGCCGAGTACTGCTCGGTTTTTTTTATGGAAGGAGGATTTATATCCGCCTGAGGCGGACGAGGGATCGTGCCCCCCTCTCGCTACAAGATTTGAATAAAGCCGAGTACTGCTCGTTTTTTTTATTCAAGGAGGCTTCATATCCGCCCGAGGCGGACGTGGGATCGTGCCCCCCTCTCGCTACAATATTAGAATAAAGCCGAGTACTGCTCGGTTTTTTTTATGGAAGATTTCAAGATAAAAAAAGTTCTAAAAAATAAAACCTCAAAAATCACCCTAATTGACCTGCTACAAAACCGGTTGTCCATGCGGCTTGAAAATTATATCCCCCAGTGATGGCGTCAATATCAAGCACTTCTCCAGCAAAATAGAGTCCGGGATTTGATTTACTTTCCATGGTTTTAAGGTGGATGTCACCGAGGGCAACTCCACCACAGGTTACAAATTCCTCTTTAAAAGTAGTTTTTCCTGAAACGGAATAAGTGTCATTGGAAATGAGTTCCACCAAATGACGGGCTTTTTTCTTCCCTAATTCAATCCACTTTTTGTCTGCAGGAATGTTGTTTTTTTCAACTAAAAACTGCCATAGCCGTTGGGGGAGGGGAAAAGCTTTTTGGTTTATTACGGTTTTTTGGGGGAAGCGTAAAGCGCAGGCTTGCAACTGTTCAAAAAGAATTTCTGTATTGCGTTCTTCTACCCAGTTGACTTGAATTTCAAATTGGTAGTGATCCGCTGCCAAACTCCGAGCTCCCAAAGAAGAGGCTTTGAGAATTGCCGGGCCGCTCATGCCCCAATGGGTAATCAACAAAGGGCCTTCTGTTTCAATAGCGTGACCTTTGATTTTGATCCGTGCATTTTCAACCGCCACTCCCATCAGTTGGGTGATGGGCTCCTCCGGCATATTGAACGTAAACAAAGAGGGGACAGGTGGGATGATGGTATGTCCCAAATTTTTTAATCCATCAAAGCCGGACGCTTTTGGGCTACCCCCGGTCGTTATTATTACCGCATCAAAAATTTGCGTTTCCTGCTCTTTTTGAAAATGAAGTATCCATTGATGCGCTTTCTTTTCAAGTTGGATGAGGTTCTTTTGATAATGGATGTTAATTCCCAAATTTTGCGCTTCTCCCATCAGGCAATCAATGATGCTTTGGGATTGATTGGAAACAGGAAAAACCCGCCCATCGGGCTCTGCCTTCAAGGGAACTCCACGACTTTCAAACCATTGCCGTGTAGCTATTGTAGAAAAACGATAAAAACAATTTTTGAGTTGTTTACCCCCTCGAGGATAGGCTTCGCAAAGACTGTCGATGTCTTCAGTGGCGTTGGTGACATTGCATCGGCCTCCACCGGAAATTTTCACTTTAGCCAATACTTTTGAAGTTTTTTCAAACAAGGAAACAAGGGCATTGGGATGGTGTTTTTTTGCCGAAAGAGCGGCAAAAAAACCTGCTGCTCCGCCTCCAATGACGGCTACTTTTTTATATGAACTCATAGCGGATAAAAGTACGTCGTTTGATTGTAAATTTTGGACGCACTAGACCCCAAATTGTCTAAGATGGTGGCTCAGGTGATAGTCAGAGGCTTTGTGCCATTCTGATCGATTCAGTTTTCCAAAATAGAAATGCTCCGGAAAATCATAGTATTCATCAAGCTGATAAAAGTCCCTTAAAAGGTTTGCCAATGCTTTTCGATCTTCTTCAAAAGTGGTGGGTGGGGTGCCATTTCCCTTCACTTGGTCGATACTGCGGGGAGCGGGAACGGTTTCACGGCTTTGCGCCCGCAGAAGTGCTTCCATAGCACTGATGGTGGGTTGTTCCTCAAGTTTTAGAAGCCCTAAAACAAATCGGTAAAAATCGGTACAATGACATACCATTTGATGGACATTCATCTGTCCGTATTTTGCTTTAGTGTTGGGAGTAAGTTGGCGGATACGATCTAAAAAAGTAATAAGGTTGGAATTCATGAGTTATCGTCTGTAAAATGTGCATTGCGTTTGGGTTGCGCAAATTTTCTTTGATTAAATTCTTGCGAACCTCCTTTGGCGATGGAAAGTGATTTCCAGTTTTGGTTTTGTAACATTTTCCCAATATACACGATTTGTCCAATATGATATGCATAATGAGCCAACTGCCGGTTGAGTGCTGCGGTAAGCGTATGTCCCTCATTTCGGATATAGAGAATTTTTTCCAATTGGGTTGCATTCAATCCGTTGAGCGTGTGAAACAACGTATTCCACCCTTCGTTCCATTTTGAAAGCACTTCTTTTTTTGTGCTAAGGGTGTTTTCAAATTCTTCCTCTCTGTTTCTTCCTGCTTTTTCTCCATCGGTAGTAAATATTTGTGTCCAACGAGAGCACATATTTCCATGTAGGTGATTAATAATTATGGCAATACTATTGCTTTCTGGATGGGGTTGCCAAAACCATTTTTCGGAGGGAAGTTGAGCCAAGGTTTTTTCACCCAATCGTTTGTAATATTGAAGTTCTTTGAGAATAGAATTTAGGTAGGAATTCATAGCGTTTTACTTTTTTTATAAATCCTCCAAAGCATCAAATTCTTTTCTTTTAGCTTCCATCCAGGCTTTCATCTCCTCCGGAGTTTTCATAAGTTCTTGCATTTTTTTAAGAGCTTCAAGGTGAAGCACGTCTCCTTTTTGGAACATTTCGCTGCCGTGTTTTTTACTTTCTGCGGCTATTTCATCAAAAGAATGGCCATAAAATTTCAGCTCACAGGCGCCTCCTAAATCGTTACAACTCATGGATTTCATAGGGATGTTTTTTTTATTGTATTAAAATATTTGGAAATACACCTCCAACAAAATTTATTTAAATTATATTTTTTAAACATAAACGATTTATTTCTAAACACCCTAAAAAATTGGATTGCGTAGGAATTTGGGGCATAGTATAGCTTTTGAGGTTTACTCAAAGATATAAAAAAATGGTGAAATTATTTTTTCCCGAAAACAGCTTGAAAAACCAGAGCAAAAAGAACCGTGAGTCCTGCCCCAATCACATTCAACCAAAGAAAGCTGACCGTGTCCCAATAAAAAAGCAGTAGGACAAAAGCTTCGGAGAGGAGTGCCGCCCAAAAGACTGCTTTACCTTGAACGTATTTGATAAAAATGGCTACCAAAAAAATCCCCAAAATGGTACCATAAAATACGGAACCGATAATATTCACCAACTGGATAAGATTTTCAAAGAGGTTTCCCACACTGGCAAAAAGAATGGCAATGACACCCCACAGAAGTGTAAAGCCTTTGGAAGCATAGACAAAATGCGCGGGTGATTTATCACCCACATTGCGTTGGTACAAATCGATGGTGGTTGTGGCGGCCAGTGCGTTCAATTCGGAGGCGGTGGAACTCATGGCAGCCGAAAAAATCACCGCCAACAATAGCCCAATCAAGCCTGTGGGCAGATATCCCAAAATAAAGGATATAAAAACATAATCCTTGTCGTTGGTCTCTTGGTTGGGTGCTGCGGACTTAATCAAATCCTTGGCTTGCTGCCGTTGCCTTTTTTCGGTTTGCGTCAGCATCTCAATTTCAGACTGAAAATTGGCAGTGCTTTGGGGTTGTAAGAGTGCGTTTTTAAGGGCTGTCTGGGTGGCTCTATTTTCCAATTCCAAGCGTTGGAACGCAGGAGCCGAATCGGAATTTTTTACAAGAGCAACGGCTTTGGGATTAAAATTCAGTGGAGCCGGTTCAAATTGATAAAAAATAAAAACCATCACTCCCACCAAAAGAATAAAAAACTGCATTGGGATTTTAAGGATGCCGTTCATGATCAAACCCATTTGACTTTCCTTAAGGGATTTGCCCGAGAGATAGCGTTGCACTTGAGATTGATCGGTGCCAAAATAGGAAAGTGCCAAAAAGAGCCCTCCGGTCAAGCCACTCCAAAAAGTATAGCGACTGTTGAGATCAAGACTAAAATCCAAGACGTTTAATTTCCCGGCTTTTCCAGCGATGTTTAGGGCTTCTCCAAAACCGATGCCTTGTGGAAAAGCGTTGATGATGCATCCAAAAGCGATAAACATCCCCAAAAAGATGATGAACATTTGTTGTTTTTGGGTCACATTCACGGCTTTGGTTCCGCCAATCATGGTATAGGCAATGACCAAACTTCCTACTAGGACGACAACCAACTTAAGATCCCAACCCAGCACCACACTCAAAATAATGGCAGGGGCATAAATGGTGATTCCGGCGGCCAGACCTCGTTGGATCAAAAACAGCACGGCAGTCAACGTGCGAACTTTGAGATTAAAACGTTTTTCTAAAAATTCATAGGCGGTATAGACGTTCAATCGATGATAGACAGGAATAAAAAACAAGCAGATGATGAGCATGGCAAAGGGCAAACCAAAATAAAACTGTACAAAACCCATCCCGTCGTGAAAGGCTTGTCCGGGGGTTGACAAAAAAGTGATGGCACTGGCCTGTGTAGCCATAACGGACAGCCCCACCGTCCACCAACGGGCTTCATTGCCCCCTTTGAGGTATTCTTTGATGTTTTTATGACTGTTGTTGCGCCAAATCCCGTAGAACACAATAAAAGCCAAAGTGGCACCCAAAATAATCCAGTCGAGTGTTTGCATCAATTATAAATCTGCATAAAAAAATAAAAAGCGAGCCAATACAAAACGTTTACGGCAATCAATAAAATATAGGTCGATGTTTTCATTGACCGTAAGAAATGAGATTGGCAAACAAGCGATAGGCTCCAGCAACGCCAGCGGGCAGCTCTCTAAAAAAGCTCAAGCCCGTAAAAATAAATTTCCCTTTTCCATAATCCGCCACCAAAAGACTACCCTGCTTGGGCGACTCTCCCGTATCGTGCATGGACAAAAGCGGTTCAAAAGCAGCATCCCAACGTTGGGCAAAATACAATCCCCGTTCCTGAACCCAGTCTTCAAAATCGGTTGCCGTGATTTTGTTCGGACTGTTCAACAAGGGATGTTGAGGTTGTAAAAAAGTGACAGCAGCAAATTCATCCGTCACGCGATCATTGGAAAATTGTATGGAATAAGGAGCGGCGATACTACTGTCAAAGCCCCGGCTGGTGTTGTATTGCACAACTACTGTACCTCCCTGTGCAACATATTCCCAAAGAATTTTGTTCTTAAACGACAAATCCTTGTGTACATTAAACGCACGGATTCCCACCACCAAAGCGGGAAAAGGCAAAAGGTTTTCAAGGCGGATGTCATCGGGTTCGAACTCGGTTACGGCGATGCCGATATTTCGTAAGCTCTCCGCTACTTTGTCTCCGGCACCGTTTAAATAGGCAACTTTATTCACTTTGGTTTTTAAATCGATTTTTACCGCTTTGGTTGCATTGGGTGCTACCAAATATTGTTTTGAAATATGAGGATATTCAATTTCATTTAATTGTAGACTATATGCTGTTGCCCCTTCCGTAACTAAAGCTGAAAATATGCCGGTAGCATTCCCACTGGGGGGACGAACCTCAAAAACATATTCCTGACTGCTGTTGGCTTGATCAATCGCAACGGCTTGCGATTCCGGCTGCACACTCCAGTTTGCTGGTACACAAAGGCTGACCGCAGCTCTGACATTGGGGGCATGTGCTTTTACGGAAAGCCGTACTTTTTTGGGTTGATCGTCATTAAAAAGGATGACGGATTCATTCAATTGGGTGGTGATTTTTGGCAGTACTTGAAAGCCTGCTACAATTTCTCCCGCTACCCGATCGGTGGTTCGGTAATTCAGTGGAAGAGCAATCGGAATTAGGGTTCCTTCAATGTTGAGTTCCAAAATAGTGGTAATGGGATTTGGGGTTTCAGGCAAACCTTTGAGGGTTTCGTCCACTACTTTATAGTTTCCGATATCCCCTTTTTGCAACAACCAATAAGGCGTTGTGGTCACATTTGGCAAAAGCAGCGCGTTTTGTTCTTGCCACAACGTATTTTGTTCCAGTTTCTGATGGATATTTACATTTAAAGCGCCTGTTGCTTTAACAATTTCTACAGCCAGTGGACTGGGGTTGGCCGCTTTTAGAACCGTATTGATGGAAGTATTTGCTACGGCGGTGGGGAGGTTGGTGTTGAATTGCAACCGTAAACCCAAACAATTTTGGATCAATTGGGCGACTTCTTTCAATTTGATTTCACGCCAATGTGCATTTTCCAAGGCGGCTATTTTTTTATAAATACGTAGCAATTGTGGAACACTGGCATAGGGATGCTCCAAATCAAATTCAGTCAAAGCAGTCTCCACCATTTGACCAATGGCGGCTCCGTTTTTAAGTCGGCTCCAAGTCGTGTCTATTCCAGCAAAAGGGTTGTTGTTTTCAATAGGCACACCATTGATGAGCTCCAAATATTCTTCTTGACTTCCCAGTTCGGGCGTACTTCCAAACCCTTGCGATTTGTGTTGGCTTCTGCTTTTTGCTGCTACTTCCGCATTGGTTCGTCCCAGCAATACATCATTGGGATTGCTTTCTATGGTAATCATATTGGTTTTATCGGCCTTTTCAAAGGCAGCACGGCTGCCATATGCCCACCAAGAGGTATTGTAAAATTGTCGTTTGGGTTGCCACAGTTGTACGCGGCTGAGTTGTTCTGGATAGGCCTTGGGATCGGCGGCTAAGCGAAAGGCAGCCTCGCTCAAAACTGCTGAACTGGTGTGGTGTCCGTGGGTACTTCCCGGTGTTCGATGGTCAAAACGATGGATGATAATATCGGGTTGGAATGCACGGATGCGATAAACAATTTGGGCTAAAACTTCCTCTTTATTCCAAATGGACAAAGTTTCATCGGGATGTTTGGAATAGCCAAAATCATTAGCCGTAGTGAAAAACTGTTGTCCTCCGTCAATCTTTCGAGCTTCCAACAGCTCTTGGGTACGAATCAAGCCCAGACTTTCTCTCAATTCGGTACCGATTAGATTTTGCCCACCATCCCCGCGCGTCATGGAAAGGTAGGCGGTTTGATAGTTGTAATGGTTGGAAAACAACGAAATCAAGCGGGTATTTTCATCATCGGGATGGGCTGCCACATACAGAACTGACCCAAGGGTGTTTAATTTTTTTAATTGTTTGAATATGGCGGCACCACTTTGCGACCAAGCAATTTGAAAAACGAAAAGGAGAATAAAAATTTTCTTTATCATACGATTAATTTAAGCCCAAAGAATCACGAAAACGCTCATCTCCCAAATGATTTAGTTTCCAATAGGGGAGTTTTAAGGTTTTTATCCGAATGGCCGAAGTAGTTTCCGAGGGATCCTTTAAATTTTCTTCCGTCCAAGCTAAGATTTTATGAGGGGCTTCTTTTTCAAAAGTAATCGAAAGTTTTCGAGCAAAGTCCGGATAGGTCAAATGATAGATGTATTGATCCGCTAGGGTTTCGAGTGTAGCCACCGCGGAGGCGAGTCCCAGGGGTTGATGTTTTAAACGAATAAATTCAAAAGCGGGGAGGAGTTCAATTTCACCCGTTGGAAGTCGTTCGGGTTGGGTGCGAATCCAGTGCCATAATTCATCCTCTGTAAGTGCGTCTTTCAGACTAACCGACTGATCGCCTTCTCCTTCAAAATAGGAATGCCCAACAATTTTTAAATTATTTTTCCGATTGAGTTGGAAATAGGTTTGTCCACACCATTCCTGTATGGAGGTTGTAATTTTCACTAATGGAGTTGCCTGTTTCAATTTAGTAAAAGAACTATTCATGATGGAATAGGGATAAATTCCAGTTGTAAAATTCTTGTTGCGATTCAGTTTTAAAACCAAATTGGTGCTGTTTGATTTTTGGTTGGCTTTCACTTGTTGGTCAGCCAAAAAATCTTCAGTTACGTAGATCAGTACGGCAGTTCCTGTTCTAGGTTCGCCATAGCGCGATTGCGTAAGTTGAAAACTACTCAATTCGGCGGTGCCGTCAAACCAATAGTTTTTAAAGTCGTCATCCAACTCCAAGTGTTCCGATGCCTGCTGGAGTCCTCCGGACTGCTGGCAAGAAAAAAGTAAAATGGTGAAAAGAGATACTACATATTTCATAGGTTCAAGATATTGGGAATTTTTAAAAGTGTTATTCTTTGGCAATGATTTCTTTTATTTTTTCAAAAACTTGTGCCACGGGCAAGCCTACAATATTGGTATAACTCCCGTGTATTTCGCTGATATGTAGTGTTCCAAAGGGGTCCTGAATGCCATAAGCTCCTGCCTTGTCTAGGGGAGAGCCCGTGGCGATATAATCACGGATTTCTTGCGGTGAGATTTTGTTAAATCGCACTTCAGAAACGGCATGGATGCATTCCCATTGGTCGGAATACAAAAAACCTACCGCTGTAATGACTTGATGGCTGGCGTTGGAAAGTGCAGTAAGCATGGCCTCGACTTCTTGTTCATCTTTTGGTTTTCCCAAACATTGTTGGTACTGCCAAACAATGGTATCGGCCGTAATCACAAGTTGTTTATTCTTGATTTTGGATTGAAAAGGCGCAGCTTTTTGACGAACAATATGTTCCGCTATGGCAACCCCCTGCAGCGAAGCAGGAAACGTTTCTTCCACAGGAATCACTTCTTTTTTAAAAGGAATTCCCAATTCTTCAAAAAAAGCTTGTCTTCTAGGAGACCCCGACGCTAGAATAATTTCAAAACCTTTTAAATCCATAAATTAATCTTTACCCGCACCAATATCCAAACGCCATTTTCCTTGTACCCGAAGCACCTGTTCGATGATTTCTCTCACACAACCGGCACCCCCGTTTTTGTGGGACACATAATCTGCCATAGCCTTTACATCCGAAACAGCATCGGCGGGGCAGCATCCCAAACCTACTTTTTCCATCACTGGGATGTCTGGAATGTCATCTCCCACATAGAGAATGGTTTCGGGGTCTAAATCGTAATTATCCATCAAATCTTGATAGGAGTCCAATTTGTGGTTGGCACCCAAATAGATGTCAAAAATCCCGAGCTCTTTCATCCGCGTTTCTATGCCTATATTCCGTGCGCCGGATATGATCACGATTTTATACCCTTGAATCAAAGCGCATTTCATGGCATAGCCATCCTTGGTGTCCATGGCTCGGAGCAGCTCGCCCTCGGTGGTGATTAAAATTTTACCATCCGTCAAAACACCGTCTACATCAAAGATGAAGGTTTTAATATGGGGTAATACATTTTTATAGTTGGCTGCTTTCATGATGTTTTTGTATTGAAGTGGTGAGGGTGTTATAAATTGTTTTTAAAGTGGGGTCTTGGATGATTTCTAAATGTCTTTGAAGGGTCATTGTATCGTTTCTGAGTGCTGGTCCAGTTTGCGCCGCTTCGGGGCTGAGGGCTTCAATTTTTTGTGCGGTTTCAGCAATCAGCGGTCGTAAAAGATCAAACGATAGCTGATGGGCTTTACAAAGTGCAGCCGCTTGCACATATAAATGATTGGTAAAGTTGTTCACCAAAACCGCAGCCAAATGGAGTACTTCCCTTTGATGGGAATTTAAGGATAGAGCAACAGCTCCCATGCGTTCCACCCACTGCATAAGTAAGGCGGTATCGTCTGTATTTGAGGCTTCAACAGCAAAAGAGAGTTTGGAAAACGACACTTGTTGGCTAGTGCTAAAACTTTGAACGGGATAACACACCCCTCTGCGCGGGTGTGGCAAAAGCACGTCTATGGAAACACTGCCCGCAGTATGCACCACTAAAGCATTTTTGGGGAGTTGTTGGGCGATGCTCCCAATTGCGTTGTCGGATACGGCCAAAAGATAGAGGTCGGCGGTTTTGAGCTGATTCAATTCCTTCACGATCGGGATGCCTTCCGGACTTATAGCACTACTCGCCGAACGGTCATACCACTGAACCAGAGGAGTTTCTTTTTGATCTACAAATGTTCGATACAATTGTTTCCCAAGTTTTCCGGCACCGAGTAGTATGACTTTCATAGATAAGATGTAAAAATACTAAACCTAAACGAGGATGAAGAAAGGAAGTAAGGTTTTCATCCTTTTTTTCTCAAAGGAGAAAAAGAAAAGGCGATTTTTTATATTCATTTAATAACTTTAAATTGTATTTAACCTCAAAAAACTTAACTGAAACACTTTGAAAGCAATAGAAAACAGAGCTGATGTACAACTTTTGGTGACCGAATTTTATAAAAAAATAAGAACCGACGAACTCTTAGGGCCAATTTTTAACAAGGCCATTTCGGATTGGCCACAACACCACGAACAACTCACCGATTTTTTGGAATCCCAATTGTTTTTTGTAGCAAAATTCAAGGGAAATCCAGTGTTAAAGCACATACAAGTGGACGCCCAAAACAAGTATTCCATAGCTGCCCTACATTTTGGAGTATGGTTGAATTATTGGTTTGAAACATTGGATGCACTTTTTGAAGGGGAGTGCGCACTGCGGGCAAAAAATCGTGCGAGAAACATGGGGAGTCATTTTTATTTAAAAATTTATCAGGCAAGGCCGCAATAAAAAATCATTTTCCTTAAATTTACAGTCCAAATCTTACAATATGAAACTCTATCATTCTTTTGAACGTTTTTACCTCAGCAAATTTTATCTTTTTATTCCAGCGGCCATTATCATTTTGGCTTGTATGGCGGCTTTTGTAGCCTACTATCTTACGATTGACGGGCTCCATCCACTAAACTTTATTCAACTTATTATTTGTGTTGCTGCTGCGGTAGGTTATTTGGCGGCAGTACTCGGGCAGATGCCTAGAAAAAGGACTTTTCAATATTTTTTTTACGGCTTACTCATCGAACTTTTTTTACTTGTGATTAACATGATTTTTTAATCGGACAAAGTCTGTGAAGGTTTCTTTTACATGACGTATATTTGCATCGCTTTAGAAGCAAATTTTCGATGAAAAATCAACTCTTTAAATACCTTTTTTCTACACGTTTAACGGCAATAAACTTCATCCTGTACCCCACAGCCATGGCTTTTGGCACTTTTATCGAAAGCTGGTACAGTACCGATACCTCCAAAATTTGGATTTACAACGCTTGGTGGTTTGAACTTCTTATGGTTTTAATGGCCATTAATTTTGTTGGAAATATTTTTATTTATCGTTTAATGCGTAAAGAAAAATGGGCCGTGTTGCTGCTTCATCTTTCCTTTTTATTGATTTTGTTGGGCGCTTTTGTGACGCGTTATATTGGCTATGAAGGAGTGATGCCCATACGAGAAGGCGTTACTGAAAATCAAATGTTGTCCGATAAAACCTATCTCACGGTATATGTGGATGGGGAAATAGATGGGGTTGCACAGCGTAAAAAACTACAAGGCGATTTGTTGCTCTCCGAACATGTTGACAATAGTTTTCGTTGGAAAAATAAATTTAACGAGCAAGAATTTTCAATTCAATATTTAAATTTTATTGAAAATGCTACGGAAGGCTTGGTTTTGGACGATAAAGGAGAACGCTACCTCAAGATTGTCGAAGCCGGAGATGGCAATCGTCACGACCACTATTTGAAAGAGGGAGATATTGCCAACATCCACAATATTTTATTTACGCTCAACCGTCCCCAAGAGGGAGCCATCAATATTCAAGTGGCAGAGGGATTATATACCATTGAATCCCCATTTGAAGGACAGTTTATGCGAATGGCCGATCAGTTCCAAGGAGTATTGGAAGCCAATGTGGCGACTCCTCTCCAGTTACGGGCTTTGTATACGCTTCCTAATTTCCAGTTTGTCATTCCCGAGCCTGCACTTCGAGGGGTTTTTGACATTGTCAAAGCGGATACCCAAGGCGAAGCAGTTCAAAATGCTTTGCGTTTGGAGGTCAGCGTAGGAAATGCCTCCGAACAAATCACCCTATTGGGGGGAAAAGGTTCGGTAAACGATCCCAAAAAAGTGACGGTGGGCAATCTTGATTTTTACTTGCAGTTCGGGTCGCTCCCCATTGAACTTCCTTTTGCCATTAAACTCAATGACTTTATTGCCGAAAAATATCCCGGAACTGAGAAGAGTTATGCTTCATTTATGAGTAAAATAACCCTAGAGGACAAGACCACCTCGTTTGATTATGACATTTATATGAACCATGTTTTGGATTATGAAGGTTATCGTTTTTTTCAAGCTTCTTTTAACCCCGACGAAAAAGGTACCATACTTTCTGTGAATCACGACCGATGGGGCACATGGATTACCTATACGGGTTATATTTTACTTTATTTGAGTATGATTGGAATTTTCTTTATCGGCAAAACCCGTTTTAAAGACCTTTCCAAAGCACTGGATAAAATCAAAGCTCAGAAAAAAGTGCTTGGAGTAATGCTTCTTTTAATTGGATTAAACAGCTCGTTTTTGCAAGCACAAGAACATACGCATGTGCAGCAGTCCTCGATCGATTTTGACTCGATCATTCAGGCAAATGCGTTTTCCAAGGAACATGCAGCAACCTTTGGCAAACTCGTTATTCAAGATGCAGGGGGACGTATGAAACCCGCCAATACGTTTTCTTCTGAATTATTAAGAAAAGTCAGCAAAAGTGATACTTACAAGGGGTTGAATTCCGATCAAGTCCTATTATCGATCATGAACAATCCGGCAATTTGGTATAATGTTCCAATGATTTTCCTCAAAAGAGGAAATGACAGTATTCGCCAACTGACCGGACAAGATAAAAAAGCAAAATACGCTCCTTTATTATCGTTTTTTGATAAGGATGGGAATTACAAATTAGCCCCGCAATTGGAAATGGCCTATCGCGCGGCAGTACCCAATCAATTTCAAAAAGATTTTATCGAATTGGACCGCAGAGTGAATTTGTTGTACTCTGCTTTGGAGGGAAAAATCATGCGAATTTTTCCGCTTCCAAATGACGATAATAACAAATGGGTGTCCTATCCCGAGTTGGAGGCAAGCAGCTTTCAGGGAAAGGATTCACTGTATGTGCGCAATATTTTGCCTCTATATTTTCAATCCTTACGTTTGGCACAACAAGACCAAGACTATTCCCAAGCGCAAACGCTTCTGGAAAGCATTCACGGATTTCAAAAAAAGTTTGGTAGTGCGGTTTTGCCTTCGGAAGACAAAATCAATACCGAGATTACCTACAATAAATACGATATTTTTAAAAAACTATACAGTTGGTATATCTATGCGGGTACGCTCTTTTTTGTGGTATTGATCTTTCAAATTTTTAATTCCAATAAATTTATTACGCTTTTGGTAAAGGGATTTAAAGGGTTGATGCTGCTCTTGTTCCTGCTTCATACGGCCGGGTTAATTGCCCGTTGGTACATTTCGGGGCATGCCCCTTGGAGCGATGCCTATGAATCCATGATTTATGTGGCTTGGGCAACACAATTTTTCGGTCTTGTTTTTGGTCGAAAATCCACCTTGACCATGGCCTCCACTGCTTTTGTAGCAGGAATGATATTAATGATTGCGCACTGGAATTGGATGGATCCGGCCATCGCCAATTTGGTGCCTGTGTTAGACAGTTATTGGTTGATGATACACGTTGCCGTAATTGTCGGAAGTTACGGTCCTTTTGCCTTGGCAATGATCATTGGAGCCGTTGCCCTGTTGTTGATGTTGGTCGCCTCCGAGAAAAACAAGGAAAAAATTAAATTGCAAATCAAAGAACTCACCATCATCAATGAATTGGCACTCACTGTCGGCTTGATTATGCTCACCATTGGGAACTTTTTGGGTGGTATGTGGGCCAACGAAAGCTGGGGACGCTATTGGGGCTGGGATCCCAAAGAAACTTGGGCACTCATCAGCATTATGGTATATGCCTTTGTCATTCACATGCGTTTGGTTCCCGGATTACGTGGGGCTTGGATTTTTAATTTAATGAGTGTGGTAGCTTTTGCCAGTATATTGATGACTTATTTTGGGGTTAATTTTTATTTGGTCGGCTTGCATTCCTATGCCAGTGGGGATAAAATTATAACACCCAATTTTGTCTATTATGCTATTGTTGTCGTTACGCTTTTGGGAATTGCATCCTACTTCCGTTCTCGGGTTTTGTACGGTAAAAATATGGCATAATTTTTGGTTAGAGCGACTCAAATTTTTTTAAAACAACAATTATTATGAAACCCTTACATTTTACCTTGAATCTATTCATTCTTTTAGTTTTAGTTTCCTGCACCAAAACCGCTGAGGTTGAACCCGAAGATGCTCTTTCCAAACAAGAGAAAATTTGGAAAGACCAAGGAATTACCGATTATGAATTCACTCTACAAATCACTTGTTTCTGTATCTACGAATACACGCTTCCCAAAAAGATCGTAGTTCGCAACAATGAAATTCAAACGGTAAACGGAATAGATTATTCCACTCTTGAATTCGAAACCTATATGACTTTGGATGAATTTTTTGATTATATCAGAGAAAGACAAAGCAAAAATCCTGTGGTTGAGGAGCTGACCTTTGATCCCGAATACGGATTCCCAACTTATATTTATTTTGATATAAGTAAGATGATAGCCGATGAGGAAGTCGGTTATACCATCAGCGAATTTAAAGCAAATTGATTTTTAAAAGGCCTCAATAAATTTATCTTCATCGATCCCTTTTCGAAGAAGTTCAAAAGATTTTTCCATTATGGTTTCGGCTTCCTGAGTAGGAAAGCCCAGTCCAATGATAAAGCGTTTCATCATTTTTTTCTCGGCAGCATCAGCAATATGATCCACCATCACCATACGGGATAAATCATACAAGCGCTCCAAACGTTTTTTTCCCGAATAGGGAGGATTAACAGGATGTGCAGCGGGGTTGGAAATAATGGCTTCGATTTCAGGGGTTTCGATATCCAACCGTTGTGCCGTGCGATGGATAAAGGCAGATTCTTCGGGAGTAACCACTCCGTCGGCCAGAGCAATACTGGCGAGGGCAGCAAAGTGATCGCGATTTCGAGTTTTAAAGCCAGAGGAAAATAAATCAGATAGGGACATAATCAAGTATTTTTTCAAAGATAAAAAAATGGTTTTGGCTATGGGTTTTAATTTTGGTTGTATTTTTAATCGCTAATCAACAATTTATGAAACCCCTATTCATAATCAAAAACCGATCCGATATAGGTGCCGGCACACGTGGCTCCGACATGGGCATCGATGCGATAGAAATTGCAGCCATCAATGCAGACAATGATTTTTTTAATCGGCATCCGTTTTGCGATGTTCCCACCAACAATGAAACCATTTATAACCGGGTAAATAACACTACGGCCAAACGGATAAATTTTGTGGTGGAACAATGTGAACGGGTCAAAACGGCAACCCAAAATGCCCTAACTCAAAATTATTTTCCGCTGCTTTTGTCTGGCGATCATTCTTCGGCTTTAGGCACTTTGGCGGGAATCAAATCCACCCATCCGGACTTGACATTGGCAGCCATTTGGATCGATGCACATGCCGATTTGCATACGCCTTGGAGTTCTCCCTCTGGAAACATACACGGAATGCCGCTGGCCGCAGCTTTAGGACACGATAACAAAGCCCAGCAAATCAACACCGTTGCCGAAGCCACCTTGTCCAGTTGGGAACAACTCAAACAATTGGGTTCAGTAAGTCCCATGCTACTCCCGGAGCATTTAATTTATTTTGGCGTTCGCGACACCGAGGCAGAGGAAAACGCCATTATGGATGCCCACGGTATTAGAAATTATCCGGTACATGAAATCCGACACCGAGGATTGCATTGCTGTGTTCAGGAAGCTTTGGAACAACTCCAAATGGTAGATTTAATCTATATCACCTTTGACGTGGATTCTTTGGATTGCGATTTAATATCTCGAGGAACCGGAACTCCCGTTTCCAAAGGATTCGACCCTCAAGAAGTGATCCAAATCATTCAAGGATTTCTTGCCAGCGAAAAAGTTGTCGCTTTGGAAGTTTGTGAGGTCAATCCCTTATTGGATCAAAAAGGAAATCGTATGGCCGAAGCAGCCTTTGAGGCGATCCAGGCAATTTTTTAAAGTTAATTTATCCCAAGACGCAGTCCCAAGGAAACATTATGTTGAAGATGGGCTTGATTTTCAAACAGCTGTGACAAATCGATTTTTCCATAAAGTGTCATAACATGAGGCAAAGCTACATAGGCACTGAAACCATAGACCAATTTGCTAAAATCCAATTCCGGGTCGTACTTTTCTTTTCCTAGGTCTGTTTTAAGTTTTTGAATGCTGTGGATGTTAAATCCACCAAACACCCCACCGCCAAGAACCAATCCATTTCGACGGTAGTTTTTTATATAAGAAGTACGACTGTCAGAATGCCGATGGACAAACCAACCCTTTTTGGATCCTAATTCCAAATGCAAGGGAAAAATCAAATTGCTGTAAATGAGTTTATTGGCTTTGAGTTCGCTGTCATAAGGCCGCAAATCCACCTGATCGTTGTTGACATAAAACACCTGCTGGTCTCTTGGACTCAAGGAATTGACCTGAAGCGAAACACCGTATCGGAGATTGATTAGACTGGAGTTAGGAATCAGATTGGCTTTCCAAGACCATCCCACTTCCACAAACCAAGATTTGGCAAAATCAAAACGGCTGTCTTCAAAAGGCACATTTTCCTCCAATAATTGATTAAATCCCAAAGCAAAAACCAAATCATTGGACCAACCCTTGTATCGAATTTTTTCAAAACGATATGCTTTGACCGTTTCTTTAGGTTGGGAGAAAGTATTTTCCGTTTCGGATTTTGTTGCGCCCTCATAGAGTTCGTTCTCTTTGGCCAAATATTGTGCTTCGATTTTTCGAGCAGATTCCTCAGCATATTCCAATTTCAAGCGGTCTGCCTCTTCGGCAGTTATTTCTTGATGCAACAGTCGATCGTTGATGTCTTTGATGCGCTGTTTCAAGGCTTCTTTTTCGTTTTGAAGGAGTTGTTCTTTTTCTTCTTGCAGCAGTTCATTTCGGTATTGATTCCGTGCTTCTTGAGCATATCCACTAAGGGCAAACATACCCAATAAAATAAAAGTGTAAGGGTTGAAAAATTTCATCATCATTGGGGTTATTTTAATTGTAAGCGCGATAGCCTCTTGATCGGTTGCGATAAAAGTGTTGATGGTCAAAAGCATTGGCATCGTAGATTTCACCCGCAATAGTTCTGCGGGCAGAAATTGTTGTGGGGTTTCCTTTAATTCCAATATTTCCTCCCATGACCACATTGGCATCTATGTTGTTTTCGGAATAAATTCGAGCGTACCCCCCGGCAAAAACCCGAACTTGGGTGCTGTGCGTAATTAAATCCTCTGCTTCACAGCTGCCTCCTTCACTCACATACAATCGATGTTCTTTTACTTTTCCCTGCAACTGCAACATCCCTCCGGTTCGGGATTTTGAAATCAAATATTCCGCCTGTATGGTTCCGCTGAATTGGGCACCCTCGTGGGCTTTTAGGACAATTTTTTCGTTTTTTAGGGGGCGCGTAGCTTCCACCACGGCCCCTTGGTGCATTTTTATACTGTGGATAGGGGCTTTGTAGTAGAGGTCGATATACGCATTGTTGTAGTGGAATAGTTCCGTCAATCGCATACGGATTTTCAAGGTATTTCCTTTGTGTGTGGCAACAATTCCTCCGTAGCGATCGCCATAAATCTCCATTCGATTTGTATCGGAAGGAATCAAGTTGACAATGATGCCCGAGTAGATTTTTAGGTGAGAAACGTCATTTTGCAATGCGATCTTCCTCGGCGTATCCAAAAGATTCATCTTTTTATTTTGCGCTCCTAAACTAACGCAGCAGCAGAGGAGAAGCATTGCTAACAAGGCAATAGTATATTTTTTTTGGGAATAATTATTTTTCATGGGTGTAGATCGGTTTATTTTTTTCATGATTTATTATTTAGGGGGTTGAGAGGAATTGTCATCGTCCATAGAAATCTTCACTTTAGAGTAGCCATTTTTAATTAAGGTTATGATGCGGTTTTTTAAATACGTTTCCGACAGCAATTCCTTTTCAATAGCAACTAATAACTCTAGCGCTTTTTGTTGCTGTAGAGCGGTAGCTCCTTGTTGTTGTTTGATTTGCTCCATAGCAATTTGAATCAGTTCGTCGGCCTCAAGGGACAACAAACTGTCCTCGCTGATTGGAGGTGCGCCGATGAATACGGTAGCTATTCTTGGAATGTGGTGGGAACCTGCCCCAGAAACCGGGAAGGGTAGGGGAAGTTTTTGGATCGTTTGCGCTCCTTTAAAAAACAGCGGTTGTAGTGGCGATCGATAGGCCACCGTATTTTGAGTCTCCTCAAAAATAATTTCAGGGGAAGGAGGCTGCGGTTCGGGAGCGGTTTCTTGTACCACTGTGGTTGCCGGTTTCACAGCTATAGATAGATTTGCCTCCCAAAAATAAAACACACTACTCAGTCCAAAGAGTAAAATCAGTAGTGCAACATAACGAAAATAGCGTTGTTTTTTGAAGGGTGTAGCGGGTTTGAGAAGTTGGTGTTCCAACTGTTCCCAGAGCTCGGGTGAGGGTTCAAGGCGGCGCGATGCTAGCGCTGCATTGATGATACGATCAACTTTTTTTGCTTTCATTTTTTTTTAGTGAATACGTTTTTATTTGCTGTTGCAAAACACTTCGACTTCGAGACAGATAGGATTTTGAAGTCCCCACAGGAATGTTTAATGTGGCAGCTATTTCTTTGTGAGTATAACCTTCTAGGGCATAAAGAACAAAAACCACTTTTTGATTTTCGGGAAGTTGGTCGATCAAAAATTGGAGGTCATGAACCGACAATTGAGAAGCCGAGGGCAGGGGTGCTGCGACAAAATGGGCGTCGTTGAGGTCGGTAAAAAAGAGGGGCTGTTTTTTACGTAAAAAACTCAATGCCTCGCGCACCATAATTTTCCGCAACCAAGCTCCAAAATGATCGGTTTTGCTAAATTGCCCCAAATGCGTAAAGGCTTTTAAAAAACCATTCATCAATACTTCCTCAGCATATTGAAGATCGTTGATATAATACCGACAAACACTCAGCATTTTGGAAGCATGGCGATCGTAAAGTGCTTTTTGCGCCTTGCGATTCGCTTTTTTTGCCTCCGCAATCAGTTCGGTTTCATTCAGATAAAGGGTACGTACTTTCAAGACGTTGAGGTTTTGTTCTATAGATATAGACGCAATTTTTTGGGGGAAGGTTGCAATTTGGGGGTATTTATTTCACAAAAACAATAATTATGCTTTTGGAGCAGCAGTAATTTGGGCTAAATAGCGATAATGATTTTTAGAGCTTTCACTTCCCGTTTTACTACGTTTTTTGGCAAGCCTATGAATTTTTTCACGGATACCTTCCACTTGCGATTGTATTCTAGGGTTGAGTTCGTCACTTGTTTTCAACAGCAAGACACGGTTAGCAAAATGAATTTGTAAAGCCATAAATGAAGAATCCATTCCTTCCGCTGTTTCCATCAGTGTGGTATACAATTCGTTCAATAAGCGGTCGGGATGCATCCCATTTCCCGTCAAAGTAGTGGCCGTGGACAGCATCCGATTTAATGTAGTTTCACTCAAAATACGTTGCAGCGCACTTTGTTGCAGGGCTTGTAACATTTTAAGCCCTCCCTCACCCTTGATTTTAGAAAGCAATTCAGCAGCGATCAACCAAGACTGGGTGCGCCATAAATGCTGATTCAAAAAGGATAAGGCCTGCAGTTGCTCTGCTTCCGCAACATTTTTATAGGGAATATTGGCTTGCCCTTTTGTCATTAATGTTTCATGCACTCCACCAATCATCTTAATCACATGATACATATAACGGCGATAGACCCCAATCATTTCGTTGTACAATTCCCCCAAGTCGTCATAGGATTGCCCCTTGTTTGTGGTCCAAGCGTCTAAGTTTTGTGCAACGATTTTTAAATTTTTTATTCCATAAGCACTGGCCTTGATGGGATCATCTCCTATGTTTTCTGTTTGCGTATCGGGATCATTCCCACCCGAACCAAACATATAAAGTGGATTCATGCTTTTGGCATCGACCATTTTTTGGAGCTCAGTTTTTTCTGTTTCGGCAGTAGTTCCCGGAAAAAAACGATAACCCCATTCGATGGCATAATCGTCATAGGGCCCCAGTTGGCGAACAAATCGAATGTTTTGATCTCCAGGTTGAGCAATATAATTATAACGGGCATAATCCATAATGGTCGTTGCGACACCCATTTTTTGAGTGAATGCCCCCGATCGAAGCGAGTCAACGGGATAGGCGGAACTGGCTTTCATATTGTGTGGCAATCCCAAGGCATGCCCCACTTCGTGGGAAATGACGCGACGCATCATTTCGCCAATTTCTTCCTCTGGGGTGTTGAGGGTTTGTGCTTTTGGGTTAGCAGCTCCGGTTTCCAATAGATATCGATTGCGATAGGAACGCAGATGATTGTGATACCAAATAATATCACTTTCGATGATCTCTCCACTTCTCGGATCCGAAACACTGGGTCCCACCGCATTTCGCGTGGTAGAAGCTACATAGCGTACCGTGGAATACCGAATATCTTCCGGACTGAATTCGGGGTCTTCCTCGGCGGTAGGGGGGTCTTTGGCAATAATAGCATTTTTAAAACCCGCCTTTTCAAAGGCAGCATTCCAATCTTCAATACCCTTTTTAAAATAAGGACGCCATTTGAGAGGAGTGGCAGGGTCTAAATAATATACAATGGGTTTTTTGGGAGTGACCAATTGTCCGTTGGCATAAGCCACTGAATCCGAAGGTTCCAAACGCCAACGCCGAATGATATGTACTTCATCCGATTTCAACGCCTCAGAACTGTAATTGTATTTTTTCAGCGTAAACCAACCCACCCGAGGGTCTTCATAACGCACTTGCAAGGGCGTTTCGGGCAATAAAATAATTGAGTGATTGATGTTAAAACTCATCACTCCCGAGGGATTAAAAGATTTTGGACTGCTTGCGTCATAGGTCAAAACATGGCGTACTTCAATATTTTTGGGGAAGCTCTGAACCTGTTCGATAAAACTGCGTTTGCTGTCCGGACTGCCCAATCCGTATTCTTTTTTAATGGTGGGTCTGATGATATTAAAACCGGGAGAATCTTTGGAAAAATAATCCGTAACATCAATCAAAAAACGATCTTCCTCACTGTTTTTTATATCAAATGCAGCAAGGATGGGAGGGAAGTTATTTTGTTCTACACTCAATTCAATAGGGTCTGCCGCCTGGGCAGTATTCACAAACGAATATTGTTGCAGCAAAATCTTTTTATCCTTCTTTTTAAAACGAATGAGCAGTTGACTGGCTTTTGATCCGGCATTGGTATAGGCAGAAAAGTTTTCGGGCAATTCTACATAACGTGTAACCATCAACAAATCTTTTTGGAGCAAGTCGTCGGGAATCAGAAAGTAGAGTTTGTCTCCCTTCAAATAGCTCGTTATCAGACCCTCATCCTTTTGAAAGTCTTGGGTTAAAGAATCGATGGATTTTTTTAAATCTTGCTTATCCTGTGCGAAAGTGACTTCAAGGAGAAGTCCGAAAAAAAGAAAAATAAGAAAAGAACGGAGGGGGCGGTAAAAGCGTGTAAGATTCATGCTTGCGTTTTTTTGCAATATCGTAAAATAAAGCAAAAGTGGCTGCATTTCACCTCTGCTTATAAAAAATGTGTACCTTTTTGTTCTATTCAAATCAAAATTTAAACATGAAAAAAGTAATATTTTCAATGTTGCCATGGGTGTTCCTTTTGGCGATATTTTCTACTTCAGCGCAAAAAAAGAAAGACACAAAAAACGCAAGCTCAGCAGATGAAATTTCTTTGGATGCCTTTAAGATGCGAAATATTGGCCCCGCTTTTCTTTCAGGTAGAATCGCCGATATCGTTTTCGATCCTCAAGATGACAACGTCTGGTATGTGGGTGTTGGCTCAGGTGGCGTGTGGAAAACCGAAAATGCAGGGACCACTTGGACCCCTATTTTTGACGATCAAGAATCTTATTCCATTGGGTGTCTTGCCATTGATTCTCAAAACCCGGCGCATATCTGGGTAGGTAGTGGTGAAAATGTCGGGGGGCGTCATGTCGCTTATGGTGATGGTGTCTATTTTAGTGCCGATGGAGGTAAAAAATGGAGAAATGTAGGCTTAAAAGACTCCCAACACATTTCCAAAATCATTATTCATCCGGAGAATTCCAATGTTGTTTGGGTCGCTGCACAAGGTCCCTTATGGAATAAAGGAGGAGATCGAGGAGTGTATAAAACCACGGATGGAGGCGCCCATTGGAAACAAGTTTTGGGCGATACTGCTTGGATGGGTGCCACCGATCTTATGATCGACCCAAGAAATCCCCAAGTTTTATATGCTGCCACTTGGGAACGCCATCGAACGGTAGCAGCCTATATGGGCGGTGGTCCCGGAACCGGAATCTATCGCTCCGATGATGGTGGTGAAAACTGGACAAAACTTACCCAAGGCCTACCGGATTCCAATTTGGGAAAAATCGGTTTGGCCATCTCACCACAACATCCCGATGTGGTGTATGCTGCCATAGAAGAAGATTTAACGAAGGGGGGCGTCTATCGCTCCAACAACCGTGGCGAAGCCTGGGTAAAAATGTCCGATGCGGTTTCAGGAGGTACGGGCCCCCACTATTATCAGGAGCTGTATGCCAGCCCGCATCAATTTGATAAACTCTATTTGATGAATGTTCGCGTACTTACTTCAGACGATGGCGGGAAAACCTTTGTGCAATTGAAAGAAGAAAAGAAACATTCCGACAACCACGCTTTGGTATTCAAAAAAGACGATCCCAATTATTTGATGTTGGGAACAGATGCCGGTATCTATGAAAGTTTTGATGGCGCGGAAAACTGGCGTTATATCAAAAACCTTCCACTCACTCAATTTTACAAAGTGGCGGTCAATAATGCCGAACCTTTTTATCATATTTTTGGTGGAACTCAAGACAATGGTTCTGCGGGAGGGCCCTCAGCGACGGACGAAGCGGAAGGAATCGCCAACAAACATTGGTACAAAACCCTTTTTGCAGATGGCCATCAATCGGCAACGGATCCCGAATTCAACGATCTCATCTATGCCGAAACTCAGCAAGGGGGATTGCATCGTATTGATTTGACCACCGGAGAACCTGTATTTGTTCAGCCACAAGCAGCGGTGGGCGAACCCCATGAACGTTTTAATTGGGACGCCCCCATTTTGGTAAGTCCGCACCATCCAGCACGCTTGTATTTCGCCTCCTATCGGGTCTGGAAATCAGAAAATCGGGGGGATGATTGGACCCCCATCTCAGGGGATTTGACCCGGAACGAAGAACGCATCACCCGACCTATTTTGGGGCGTCAACAAAGCTATGACAACCCATGGGATGTGGGCGCCATGTCCAACTACAACACCATTACCTCCTTGACGGAATCTCCACTAAAAGAGGGCTTACTCTATGCCGGAACCGACGATGGATTTATTCAAGTGACAGAAGATGGGGGAAATCAGTGGCGAAAAATCCCAGTTACTGCTTTGGGATTGCCGGAACGTTCTTTTGTAAATGATATCAAAGCCGATTTCTTTGATGAAAACACGGTATATGTTGCCTTAGACAATCACAAGGAAGGGGATTTAAAACCCTATTTGTATAAAAGTACCGACAAAGGAGCCACTTGGAAATCCATCAGTAGTAATCTTCCCCAGCCCAATTTGGTTTGGCGGTTGGTTCAAGACTTTATAAATAAAGACCTATTGTTTATTGCTACTGAAAAAGGGCTCTACACCTCCCTTAATGGCGGAACATCGTGGCAACAACTTCCGGGAACCCCCCGCATTTCCTTTCGAGATTTGACCCTTCAAAAAAGAGAACACGACTTGGTGGCAGCTTCTTTTGGGAGGGGATTCTTTGTTTTGGACGACTTAAGTGCTTTGCGAGAAATGCAAGGAGAAAACCTGAGCCGAAAAGGCAAACTGTTTCCGCCAAGAACCGCCAAATGGTATATTCCCAAAAGCATTATCGGAAACACTGGAGCGGATTATTATTTTGCGGAAAACCCCACCTTTGGGGCTGTATTCACCTATCACCTTTCTCAAGAATACAAGTCTTCGAAAGCCATACGCAAAGCATCGGAAAAAAAGTTAAATGAAAAAGCTCAGCAGGTCCCTTTTCCGGGTTGGGATGCCTTGGACAGAGAGACGTTGGAAACGGAGGCGATGGTTGTTTTAGAAATTCAAGATGAACAAGGAAACATCATACGGAAAGTAAAAGAGAAGGCCGCCAAAGGCAGTCATCGTATCGCTTGGAATCTCAGACATTACAATCCTTTTCCAATTAAAGAAAACGGCGAAGCCGGAGGGTCAAACGGTGCCTTGGCCAGTCCGGGAACCTACAACGCACGTTTGTTTTTGGAAGACAAAGGAAAAACGGAATTGCTGGATGGCCCGGTTAGATTTGAGGTCAAACGTATCCACAAAGGCGTACTCCAAGGGGTTTCCTATGCCGATTACAACCGTTTTCGGGAAGAAACTTCAGCTGTGATTCGAACCATCAGTGCCCTTGATGATGCGGTAGACCGCAGTTTGAATAAAGTGAAAGCACTGCGGACAGCAGCTTTAAAATCTACCCTCCCGACGGGGGCTATGGAAGCAAAATTAGTGTCCGTAGAGAATCGACTTCATCAACTAAAAAAGGAAATGGAGGGAAGTCCCGCTCGAAATGCTATCGGAGAACGCAATCCTGCGGGTATGCAGACTTTCTTGTACATTGCGCTAAGAGGTTTGCGAAGTACCTACGGACCAACACCATTGCACCGAAAGGGATTGGAACAAGCACGTCAGTTGGCAACCGCAGCAACCGCGTTAGTAAAATCCATTTCGAAAGACGAATTACCGGCTTTGGAAAAAGAACTTAAAGCAGCCAATGCTCCCTATATCATGGGACAAGGAATTGAATAGTGGTTGATTAGGTTCTTTAAAAGGCTACTTCCCTCGGAAAGCAACCTTTTTTTATGCTTTATACGCGGGAGGATTGAGGGTATATTCGAAGCATTCCAAATGAAAGTATCGAGTTACTGCCAAGAGATGGTCAAAAATATCCGCGCTGATATGTTCGTAATGTACCCATTCTTTATCGGAGATAAAGGCGTAAATCTCAATCGGGATTCCCTGCGGACTGGGTGCCAGTTGACGACACATGACAGTCATGTTTTGATTGATTTTGGGATGCTTTTTTAAATAGGCTTCCGTATAATTTCGAAAAACACCCAAATTGGTCATATTTCGCCCATTGACAGGGATGGTCGTGTCAGCTTCAAGAGCATCATTATAGCGTTCAATTTCCTCTTTGAGATCTTTAATATAGCGATTAATTTTTTCGATTTTCTCCAGCTCTTTTACCTCCGTTGGGCTTAAAAAACGAATGCTCCCCACTTTAATCAATAGCGAACGTTTGATTCTACGCCCCTCCGATTCGCTCATTCCTCTCCAATTTACAAAGGAATCAGAAACAAGTTTATAGGTGGGAATGGAAGTAATGGTTTTATCAAAATTTTGCACTTGAACCGTAGATAGGCTGATAGAAACAACATCCCCATCGGCATCGCTGTTTTTCATGGTGATCCAATCCCCAATCCGAACTGTGTCATTGATAGTAATTTGAACACTTGCCACAAATCCTAAAATAGAATCTTTAAACACAAAAAGCAAAACGGCGGACAATGCCCCAATGGTAGTAAGAAAACTGACCACATCTTTTCCGGTGAGGATGGACAGAATCAAGATGATTCCTATAAACCACAAAAAAATCATGACGACCTGGATATAACTATCTATCGGCTTGTCCTTGAAAGCAGGCAGCAGTTTTAAATAATCACGAATGGTATTTAAAAGCGATCGAATCAGCGCAATGAAGATAACCACAGTTGCTGCCTCAACAATATTTTCTATGGCTCCATAAATGACTTCGTTGGATTCAAATAAATTGGGAATTACGGAATGAAAATAAAATAAAGGAACTAGGTAAGAAACCCTTTTTGGGAACTTGTTTTGGGTGAGTAAATCATCAAATTGGGACTTTGTTTTCTCGGCGATACTGTGTGCGACCTGAAGGATCAATTTGCGGGTGACCCAAAAAATAATTCCTCCCAGAATCAAATGAATAATCAACAGTAGACTCAAGCTTATTAGTGTCGAAAAATCTGAGGAAATTCCATGGTCTATTAAAAACTGATTTAAAAATTCTTTGATGCCAGCGTAGCTCATTTTGTAATTATTTTTGATTGCAAAATTAGAAGAATTAAAGTTTATCCCTATTGATTTGTGAACAATTACTCCCGTTTGTTTTAAAGGGGGTGCTTATTCCTAATTAGAGGTCAAATAAATCTTGTGCTTTTTCACGGATGACAGCAATCAAAGTAACAAAGTCGGAAGCTTGCGTATGCGGGTTCATTACAACCACTCTCAGATAGCGTTTTCCATCGATTTCGCAGGAAGTCAGATAGAAAGCCCCATGGTTGACTAAAGCATAACGCAATTCCAATTGTTGGGCATCGTTCAATTGATCCGGGCGGTATTGAAAACAAAGAATATTGGTTTGCGGACGATATAAACAATGAAAATCATCGGTCGCCGAAAGGATTTCATAAAAGCGGAGTGCTTGTTCAAAGCGCGTTTCTACATAATGGGTCAATTTGCTTTCACCCTCCAATGCCAAGGCCCAAAAAAGTTTGGTGCCCAAAGCCGACTTTGTACATTCTATGGTGTAGGGCATGGTGTCCATTCCAATCACTTTGGAATCGTGAAACACATAACTTCCTTTTTGCTGAAAATTTTGAAGGAGATGCGCTCCATTTTTAAATAATACGGCTGTGCAAAGGGAAGGTACACGCATCATTTTGTGGGCATCCCAAATGAGGGAATCGGCTTTTTCTACGCCCTTCATTTTGAAGCGTTGTTTATCCGACATTAGTACAACAGCCCCATGAGCACCATCCACATGGAACCACAGTTGCTGTTGCTGACAAAAATCGGCAATTGCTTCAATGGGATCGAATAGGCCCGTTGAGGTGGCACAGGCGTTCGCGACTACTGCCATGACTCTTTTCCCTTTACTTTTAACCTGTTGATAAACAGCGGCTAGGGAAGCAACATCCATCACTTCATGCGCATCCACAGCTACGGGGATAAAAGCGTTTTTTCCCAACCCCATGAGTGACAGTGCGCGTCCGATGGAATAATGCGTGTTGGCAGGGCCCAGGACCACTAGGTCGTCGGGATTGCCTTCTGTCCATGCTTCGGGAGCAATTGCGGCGCGTGCAGCAGTTAGTGCCGTTAGGTTGGCAATCGACCCTCCATGAGTTAAAACGCCATTCGCTCGATGGGGTGTAAATTCAAAATCATAGAGCTTGTCATCTTCCAACCAACCCACTTTTGCCAACATCCAATTGATCATAAATCCCTCTAGGGTAGCTGGGGCTGGACCCATTTCGTAGAGCGAGCCAGGGTTGTTGATGGTGCCGTGGATAAAATCTGGAATGCCAGAGAGCTCCTGGGGCACGGCAACCTGATGTCCCATATATCGGGGGTTTTTAAGATGATTGGTGTGAGTCAGATAGGTGGCTACAAAATCAACAATATTTTCCTGAGACGAAAAACCGGATTCAATTAATTTTTTTAGGGCTAATTTTTCTGCAATTATCTTCGGCTCTTCTTGCTGCAGTACGGCTTTAGCATTGGCCTCACTCTGCGCAATATAATCAGAAAGTAAAGTGCTTACAGCATTCGTAGTGGCAGTGATGGAGGTGGGAGAGAAGGTGGGTTTGGGTGATTTCATAAAAGAGGATTACAAAAGTCGGTGTACTACTTTGAATTACTATTTTTTTCTGCCTCAGCATCATAAGGAATAAAAAAACCGGCCCATAAAACTTTGGAAAGGGCATTGATATAGGGCATCAAAATGATTAAGGACGCACAAATTAAAATAAAATTTTGGATCATATTTAAATTCAATCCGAGCAATAATTGCAACACATAAAGGGCGACACTCATGCCGACACCCAAACCGTAGGAAACATACATAGAGCCATAAAAAAAACTGGGTTCGATTTTAAAATGCACCTTACAACGGGGACAGCTTTCGTTTACTTTATTAAAATAGTTCAAATTATAGGGATGCCCTACCAAGAGCTTTCCTTTTCTACAACGGGGACATTTTAATCGAAGAATGGACAGTAATTTCCCCTTCATTTTTTTGTTTAAAAGTAAGCTAATTCTCAGGATTGAAAAAATCGAGCAGCTATTTCTCTTGAGCCAAAATTAAAGCGTTTGTGGTAAGTCGGTATTTGGAAAGCATATTGGTGATTTCCCAATCCGGAATTTGAGTGGCTTTAAAAAACGAGATAAATCTTTTGGTAACCCCAGCAAAATGTGCTTCATGACCTTCTCTCAAAGCCTTGGGAATGCTGATTTGATAGCGTTTGCCTTCATTTTCTAGGGCAACACCCGGATAGGTTTTTTCCAATTGAGCAATGGCTTGTGCTAGTGCCTCAGCATCAAATCCTTCTGAAGGTTCTACATAAAGTGAGGGAATATAATTTTGCGCAGCTCCTTGTTCGATGGAAAGAGCAGCTTTCGTTCCACGCATCACCGAGAAGTGCGTATCTCCTGTACCTGCTGGGGCTTCGTAATCCCAGCGAACAGAAACCTTGGCATGATGTCCTTTGATGCGATAGTGAATGCTTCCGTTGGCAAAAATATGCAAGCTGTCTTCCAGCACGTTTTTTTGTAGGTAATCCGGAATTGAGTTGGTTCCGGTCACTTTATAAAAAGCCTCTTTGCTGATCACTGTGGGCCAGCGTTCCGCGGCATCCAATTGTAGGTCGGCATCGTTGATTGCTGTTTCTGGAAAACATTCCCAAAACGTTAGGTCGACCAAATGGGTGGTCACATCCGCAATACCTTCTCCTTGTTGGTCGGTGTCAAAAAACCAAGCCGGACGAATCAAAGGAGCACCGGATACATATTTAAAATAGTGATGTACGGATTCTTTGGTAATGGCGGGGGTTTCCGCAGTCCCTTGCCGCAAGCTGCCAAAAACAGCAGGAATTTGAGACAGTTCTTTTTGAAGAACGGTGGTGATTTCAGAACGTTCCGTCATAATATCATAGAGAAGAAGTCCTTTTTCGCTCGCCTTTTGGAAGGCTTGTTCCAATTTCGGATAGTCCTCCGCAGTGATCGCCATGGGTTTGTCGGCATACACATGGAAGCCGTTTTCGATGGCCGCCAGAATATAGTCCGTCTTTTTTTGGTTGTTACCCGATAACATCACCACATTGCCTTTTTTTTCTTGGAGCATTTTTTCAAAAAAATAAGCTCCTTTATAAACCACAGAATTCCAATGGGTAGGGGCTTCTGTTCGCGAGTTGTAGGCGTCTATTTTACTCAGATGAAGGTCTACATCGGGGGTGTCTGGAGCATACACCCGAACGTCGGGAGCAATCTCAACATAGTCACTCTTTTGGACCAATGCCGCATGAAAATGTCCTGGATCTAAGGTAATCCAATGAATGGGATATTTTTTTTCCGGGGATTCACATTGAGCCATTAACAAAATTCCCAAAACCCAAGCAATATTTTTTATCCGCATTAGTATTTGATATTGGTTGTACCATAAGGAGCTCTTTGCGGACGACTCAAATAGGCGTTTGCTTCCGCATCATTGACAAATCTTTCGGTTTGAGGATTCCAGTTTAATTTTCGTGGAAGTTTCATTGCGATATTACTGATCAGACAGACCGTACACGCACGATGTCCTATTTCAACAGGAGAAATAGGTTCCTTGTCGGATTGGATACAATCCAACCAGTTGCCGTGTTGTTCTGTACTTTCGTACAAATGAATTTCGTTGGGTCCAATGACCGAATCCAATAGTTTTGGATCACTGGCATCTAAAGATTTCACGCCATTATTTTCGGGAATGGGATCAGAAGCCGTTGCTCTGTAGGCCCCTCGGGTAACAAAGATCCAGCCTTCCTCACCTTCATAACGAATTCCATTGGGAAAACCGCCGCTAGTAGACATGGTAAGTCCATTTTGATATTCCGCTTTAACCATAAAATCTCCATGAACATTCCAACTTCCCGATTTAGGAAATTCAGCCACAGCTTCTACACTTATAGGGCCGGTATATTCGGTATTCATTCCCCAAGCAGCAGAATCAAAATGGTGTTGCCCCCAACCCGTGATCATGCCGGCACCAAATTGCTCATGGCGCAACCATCCAGGTCGTCCATAGCCCTTTTGTGGATGAACAAGCATTTCGGAATACTCCATTTCTGGCGTGGCGCCCAACCAAGCGTCAAAATTTAGACCCGTGGGAATGGGTTCCGTTTGCGCCATAGGACCTGCGGGATCGCCTGGAAGCCCCACTTTAACATTGACCAATTTACCGATTCGACCATTTCTGACCAATTCAGCAGCATATCGAAATTGTGGCGAGGAACGCTGTTGGGTTCCTACTTGCAGTATAATTCCTTGCTGTTTTACAATATCACTCAACATCCGCCCTTCTTCCACAGTGAGGGAGGTGGGTTTTTGTAAATAAACGTGTTTGTTTGCCAAAGCCGCTTCAATCGCAGGTTGTGCGTGCCAATGATCCGGAGTACTAATGATGACTGCATCAATGTCTTTGTCGGCAATAAGCGCCTTGTAATCGTCATACATTTTGGTATCCACTTTGGTTCCCTTTTTATCGTAAAAAGCATCGACCAGCACTTTTGCATCTTCGGTACGATTGCGATCAAAATCACATACGGCAACGATTTGTGCTACGTCGTGTTGCATCGTGCCGGGCAAATCATGTCCTCTGGCAATTCGTCCACAACCGATTTGACCAATCTGAATACGATTGCTTGGAGCATTTTTTCCAAAAACAGAAGCGGGGACTATGGAAGGGATGGCCACAGCGGCCAAGGTGGTGGAAGATGTTTTTTTAATAAAATTTCTTCTACTGATGTTTGATTTTTTCACGAGACTAAGGTTTTATAAGTTACTATTTTAAGGATTGTTATTTTTCTAGGCGCAATACTCTTGGCTGTGCAAATGCTCCCCATGCCCAATCGGCCACTTCTGGAGACATTTCTCCGTCATAAACGAGCATACGATAGCGTAAGGTATATTTTTTTCCCGGTTCTAACAACCAATCTGTTGTTTTGGTAGTTGCCATATTGGCAAATAAATCTCCTCTGCCGTATTGATCTTCCGGCCAAATCCGCAAGGGTTCGGGGTGATTGTAATTGTCGGGGTGGGACATCATCACGGCACCCCCTTTCCCTTCTGGCAGGGCTCCGTCTACAATACACCATCGGGCAGTAGTTCCGTCAGCATTTTTATGGGTCATTCCCTCGGAGCTCAATACTCGGCTGTTTTTGTTGTCCCAAAATTCCGTTGTCCGCCATCCAAATCCACCATATCGATATTTGATAATTTTAAAGGGTTGCTCCGTGGCGCACTCATAATCAATAACAAAATCTAATAAATAATGCGAAGCATCCAATGGCGTTACACGGACCGTTTGAACTTCGTTTAAAACGATTTTCTCCGCACCATTTTTTAATACAACATGTTCTTGGAGGGCACTGTATTCACTGAAAATAGGGCCTGTTTTTTGATCTAAAAATTTAGCAAAACGCACGGTTCCTTCTTTTTTTACCAAATTCCAAAAATCGATGGTATCTCCTTCTACAAGGGTGTGTGTCCATGGATTCCAAATCCCGTAATGGTGGTAGTGATCTTTGGGCTGAATTCGGGTCAGCCGTTGTTCCGAAGGGGTGTTTAAGGGATGGATATAGCCACTTCTTCGGTAGGCCGGATCAACCCCCTCGGGGGCTTCGGTGACTTCGTATTGATAATCCATTAATTTTTTACCCCGGTAAAGGATACTCAAATGCCCGTCTTCTTTTTTCATTTCCAAGTCGGAGGCTGTGTTTTCGGTATCTCCGTTTCCAAGCTTGATGGACACTGCTCCAGATTCGCTGGGATCGAGTTTCCAAAGGATGTTTTCCCCATCCTGTTGATAGGCGACAGCACTTTGCTTTCCATTCTCATTTTTTAGAATTTCTAGTGGGTTTGCTTGTGTAGCTCCAATCGGAATACGTATGATTTCAGGAAGCAAACCTTTTGCTTCTAGGGTAATGGGCGCTTCAGCACAGCTATAAAAAAGGAGACCAAGTGCGCTTAAAATTACAGCGGATTTCGTGATGTTTTTCATGTTTACGGTTGATTATTTTTTGATGATTCATAGAGTTCGGTAATCAGGGCAACGGATTTTCGGGCGGTTGCTAAATCTACTTTTGGTGACTTTTTTTGCTCAAGCGCAGTGATAAAATCATCCAATACGGCCTGGTGCAAGCGGATGTCGTTGATTTTCGGATCGGCTTTGCCTTCGGCAGCTTCTTTTTGGGAAGACGAAACAGGAATTGCATCAATCGTAGAAGAGGTAATTTTTCCTTCCGAAAAACACACACTGCCTCCACTTCCATAGATTTCAATACGCTCGGGATGGCCAGGAAACAAAGCGGTACCGCCACTGAGTGTTCCCACAACACCATTTTTAAACTCTGCATAGGCTACAGCAATGTCTTCTCCCTCTATGCGATGCACCTTGGTGTCAATCTTGCCGTAAATATATTTCAAATCTCCTAGTAAATCCAACCACAAATCAATGGTGTGTATGCCTTGATTCATAAGTGCCGCTCCTCCGTCGTAGAGCAAAGTGCCCCGCCAAGGACTGAAAGAATAATATTCCGGGGGTCGATACCAGTGAATTTGCGCATTACTGAGTAATAGATTTCCAAGTAGTCCTTCCGTAATCGCTGCTTTTAAGCGCTGGTATTCCGGATTCCACCGATTTTGATACACCACGCCCAAAGTTATTTTTTCAGTATTGATGAGCTTTTCAATAGCATCGATTTTTGGCAAGGTCACTTCGAGGGGTTTTTCGCAAAGGATATGCTTTCCGTGTTGCGCCGCTAGTGTAATGGCTGCTCCATGATTGCCACTTTCATTGCAAACCACCACAGCATCCATTTTTGGGTGGGAATAAAACGCTTCAACGGTTTCAAAGTGATCCGTTTCAAAAGTGGTACTCAGCAATTCACCACGGCCTATATGAGGACTCAAAAATCCCAGAAGTTCAGCATTGGGGTGTGCTTGAATACATTGTGCATGCACTTTTGCAATCGATCCACTTCCCACAATTCCAAACCCAAGTTTCAAGTTATTTTATTTTAAATTAGAATTCATCTTTTCATTTTTTTTAGAGGGAAACCCCTCTTTTCCATGGAATAAAATCATGTTGTTGCAAGCGAGCAGCTTTGGTTTCCACTTCGCCACTTGCCGTTTTGATAATTAGCTCCAAGAGCAGATCTCCCAAGGTTTCTAAATCGTGGTTTTCTGTAATCATCGTACCACAATTAAAATCAATGATGTCCGACATTTTTTCCGCCAACGTGGTATTACTGGCCACTTTGATGACCGGCGTGATGGGATTTCCTGTAGGGGTTCCCAAGCCAGTAGTGAACAAAATGATATTGGCTCCCGATCCCGCCATGGCCGTGGTGCTTTCCACATCATTGCCGGGTGTACAAAGTAAAGAAACTCCATCGACTTTGACATATTCAGTATAATCCAAAATATCGTTGATGGGAGAGTTGCCTGATTTTTTCGCAGCTCCTGCTGATTTTATGGCATCGGTAATCAGTCCATCTTTGATATTCCCCGGCGAAGGATTCATATCAAAACCCGATCCCACAGATTCAGCGGAGGTTTCATATTGATGCATCAAACTCAAAAAACGGTCGGCTAAAGCATCGGATTGACAGCGGTTGGCAAGCTCTTGTTCCACCCCGCAGAGTTCCGGAAATTCCGATAGTATGGATTTTCCGCCCAAGACAGCGAGTAGATCACTCACCCTTCCCAAAGTAGGATTGGCGGTAATCCCCGACAATCCATCGGAGCCGCCACATTCCAAACCGATGGTCAATTTGGAAAGTGGAGCGGGTTGACGTTTAATGGCATTTGCTTTTTTGATGGCAGCAAAAGAATCCGAAATAATGGTATTTAAGAAGGTCTCAGTAGTCCCGGCTTTTTGTTGATCAAAAATCAAAACGGGTTTTTCAAATTGAGGATTTATTTCTTGGAGTGCTTCCTCAAACAATTTAATTTCTAAATTTTGACATCCCAAACTCAAAACACTTGCGCCGGCCACGTTGGGATTGTTTACATAACCCGCCAAAAGACGTGCCAATGATTGGGCATCTTGACGAGTTCCGCCACAGCCCCCTTGATGGGTGATGAATCGGACTTTGATATTGTCAAAAGCGTGTTGGGTTGGAGCGGTGTCCGCTGAACGTTCTTCTGTCGATCCCTCTTTTCCTTGAAGGAGGTTACTCAACAATTGCTGATAAGGATCTTTCTTTGGGGGTGCCAATTCCTTTTCAAAGATTCCTTTCAACACTTGGATATTTCTGTTTTCACAAAAAACAAGGGGAAAAAATAACCAAATATTATCGGTACCCACCTGCCCATCGGGACGGTGATAGCCCATAAAGCTGCTGTTTTTCCATTTGGAAACATCGGGTGCCTCCCAATGCGAATCCGCCGTTTTTTTGAGTACCTTTTCGGTTTGGTGAATGACATTTTCGGTGGTTAACAAGCCTCCTTGAGGAATCGGCTGCGTAGCTTTGCCCACCAACACTCCATACATATAAATGGGGGTGTCTTTTTCAAAATCAATCAGTGCCAATTTGTGTTTGATCTGAATGGCTGCTTGTGTAGTGATTTCGAGCGATCCAACATGTATTGTTGCGTGTTTGGGAATATCACACAAAGCGACGGCCACATTGTCGTTGGTATTGATTCGTAGCGCTTGAGCGGATGCTTTCATTAGCGAAGTGAGGTTATATAGGTTTCAAATCCTTGTTCAACACCTTGATTTTCTATCACGGTTAAAGCCATTTTTAAATGATCGATCAAATCCGATTCCCGGCTGAGATCTACATCCCAAAGGATTTCGTTTTTCAAGATATTAATTATTGTTTTATGCAGTTGGTCTGCTTTCCAACAATTTTCAAAAAAGGCAATTTGTTCCGCATCGTCCTTTAGCGGCAAAACAGCCCCTTGCCAATTTCCTTGATAGAATCGAAGTAAACAAGCAAACGAAAAGCACAAATAGGGAGGGTATTCGCCAGTCGCTTCTTTAAAGGCTAAAATACTGGGTAGAACACGTACCTTAAATTTGGAAATGGAATTCAATGCGATACTGGCCAAATAATGATTGACAAAAGGATTTTCAAAACGTTCAAAAACGGCTTTGGAAAATTGTTCCATTTCAGCGGCATCTCCTTCCAAATGCGGGGCAATTTCGTTTAGTACAGCATGTTGTAAAAAAGTACTTGTAAAATCATTTTTCATAGTTTCCGCCACCGTGCTGTTGCCAAACATGATGGACAAGGGAACAATACAGGTGTGCGCACCATTTAAAATACGGACTTTTCGGGTTCGGAAGGATTGGAGGTTGTCAACGATTTTTACATCCAAATTGGTTTGATCTAAAGGAAGTTTTTGTTGTAATTCTTCGCCTCCTTCAATCACCCATAAAAAAAACGGTTCAGCCACCACCATCAATTGATCGTCAAAATCGGTGAGGGCTTTACAAGCCGCTTCGTTTTCTTTAGGATAACCCGTAACGATGCGATCCACCAAGGTGTTGTGAAAGGAACAAGCGGAGTGGAGCCAGTGCGAAAAAGCCGGAGCTAATTGCCAATCTTCAATGTATTGAAAAATAATTTTTTCAAGGCTGTCAGCATTGTAATTGATCAACTCGCAAGGCAAGATGGCTACCCCGGCGGCGGCATCTCCTTTAAAATGATTCCAGCGTTCCCACAGCCAGCGCGTTAACTTGGCGGGAAAGCTTTTGGGCGGTGTTGAATCAAACCGATCCTCAGCGTCATAACTGATTCCCGCTTCGGTGGTGTTTGAAATAATGAAATCAATAGTTTCCAGCTGAGCAGTGTTCAAATAGCCTTGAAAATCTTCGTAGGGATTATTGCATCCTACGAGGGTTTGCAGGGTTTTGTATTCCTCCACAGTTTGTCCTTCTTTAATCCCGTTGAGAAATAAGGTATAGGCACCCTGTTGTTTTTCGATGAGTGGAATCAATCCTTGGGCGATGGGTTGAATCACGATGATTCCGGCGTTGAAATCGGAATTGGCATTCATTTGATCGACCAAATCGCCGATGAATGCTCTTAAAAAATTCCCCTCACCAAATTGTAATATACGAGGGGGTAAAGTGTTATAAAAATTCACTAGCTGTTTTTTGTTTTTGGATGTTTTATAAATCAAACATTTTTGGTAGCCATAGTGTAATTTGAGGGATAAAAGTAATTAACATCAAAGCGAGTATCATCGCCAAAAACATTGGAATCAAAGGTCGAATGACCTTTTCAATACTGGTTTTGGCGATTCCAATTCCGACAAATAGCACCGAACCCACGGGAGGGGTACACAGTCCAATACAGAGGTTGAGTACCATAATGATTCCAAATTGAATTGGGTCGATACCCAAGGTCGTAACCACGGGAAGAAAGATGGGGGTAAAAATCAAAACCGCAGGAGTCATATCCATAAAGACACCTACGAAAAGCAGCAATAAGTTGATTATTAATAGGATGACGATCTTATTGTCACTGATATTTAAAAGGAAGTCGCTCAAATTTTGAGGAATATTCTCATAGGACATGATCCACGACATACTCATGGAGGCAGCAATCAGTAGCATTACTATGGCACTGGTTTTTGCGGATTCCAATAAAATATTAGGCAAGTCTTTTACCGATATTTCTTTGTAAACAAACCCAAGAACAAGGGTGTAAAGCACTGCGATGGCTGAAGCTTCTGTGGCGGTGAATAAACCGGCAACGATGCCACCAATAACGATAACCAATAATAACAAACTCGGAAAAGCAATTATAAAAGTTTTGAAAACTTGTTTGAAAGAACTTCTTCCGAAGGTTTTATAGTTGTGTTTTTTAGCCCAAATTCCAGCGACAATCATTAGGAAGAGTCCGGTTAAGATCCCTGGAATATATCCAGCTAAAAACAAAGCGGCAATGGACACGCCTCCACTGGCCAAGGAATAAACAATGAGAACGTTACTGGGGGGAATGATCAATCCAATGGTGGCCGAGGTGATGTTGACCGCAGCTCCGTATTCTTTGGCATAGCCTTCTTTTTCCATTTCCGGACCTAGGATACTACCCATGGCCGAAGCGGAAGCCATGGCCGATCCGGCAATCGCACCCATCAGCATGGCCGCAATGATGTTGATCAATGCCAATCCTCCGGGGAATGCTCCCACGATGGTTTTGGCAAAACTGATCAGTCGGTCGGCAATTCCCCCATGCGTCATCAATTGTCCCGAAAGCACAAAAAAGGGAATGGCCAGCAGCGCAAAACTATCCAAGCCAGTGGCCATGCGTTGGGCAATGGTCGTGACTGCCGGCAGCATGGGAATGGACACCACGATAGTGAGCAAAGCAGAAATGGCAATACTCCAAGCCACAGGGGTTCCAATGGCAATAAAAAAGATAAAACTTAAAACGAGAATGAAAACAGGTAGTAATTCCATGATTATGCTGAACGTTGCGTGAGTTTATAAAAAATAATGAGCAAACCACTCACCGGAACAATGGCATAGACCAAAGCAAGTGGGATTTGTAAAGAAGGTGAATATTGCTCCAACTTCATGGTGATATACACCAAGCGTCCACCGCCGATAACCAGTCCAAAAAGGGCAAGTGCGATAATGCTGAAAGAGATAAAACGCGCTAATAATTTTTGCACTTTGGGGCTGCTTTTCTTTGCAAAAACATCAATAGCTACGTGCTCATTTCTTCCCGCAACATAGGCGGCACCGAGAATTCCCAGCCAAATCATTAGATAGCGTGCCAACTCATCGGTGAAGGAACTGGGATTGTCTGTAAAATAACGGGTAAATACTTGCCACAATACATTGATCACCATCACACCCAAAATGGCCACTAAAAACTTGCCGATTAAGGCATCTACTTGGGCTCTAATTTTTTTCATTGCGGATACGTTCAATTAAGTTTGCTATTACAGGGTCTTTGCTAAAATCATCATACATGGCTTTGGTGGCCTCTTGAAACGGGGCTTTTTCAGGATAACTCACTTCCACCCCTGCATCGATGACGGCTTTTAGCGATTCGTTTTCAGACTGTGTCCACAATCTTCGTTGATCGATGATGGATTTATCCAAAGCTTCTTGCAACCATTTTTGTTCTTGCGCGCTCAACCGATTCCACAAATGTGTACTCACCAAAAGTATGTCCGGGATCATGGTGTGTTCATCGATAATGTAATATTTACACACTTCGTAATGCCGGGAAAGATAGAAACTAGGGGGGTTGTTTTCGGCTCCGTCCACCACACCTTGTTGAATCGACGTGTAGAGTTCACCCCACGAAATTGGAGTAGGGGAGCCTCCCAGTTGTTTTACCATTTCAAATGCCGAAGCACTTTCTTGTACTCTGATTTTTAAGCCTTCCAAATCTTGGGGCGTTTTGACGGGGCGCTCTCGTGTGTAGAAACTGCGACTCCCCGAATCGTAATAGCCCAACCCTTTTAACCAATAATCTTCACCTTCTTTGAGGAGGGATTTCCCCACATCTCCATCCAAAACTCGGAACAGGTGTTCTTTGTCATCAAATAGAAAAGGCAGTCCGAAAATGCGCATGTTTGGAGCAAAATTTTCCATCACGGCTCCGGAAACTTTGGTCATGTCCAAACTACCAATTTGAAGTAATTCCAGACATTCGCGCTCACTGCCCAATTGTTGGTTGGGATAGATTTGCAAACGCATTTTTCCTTCCGAAAGGTCATTTAAATAGTCATCGGCCTTCACCATCGCTTGGTGCACCGAGTGGGTGACATCCAAGCCATGACCCAAGCGGATGAGGCGTGTTTTGGAATCACTGGCACAGCCGGTCATTAAAAATAGTAGTAAAAGTAGTGACAGCTGTTTCATGCGTTTTATTTTAAGGATTGAATCGTTTGGAGGGTTTTGGCAACGGTGGCTTTTAGGCCTTGGAAATCTCGTTGTTCGATGACCGTTTTAGAAATCAACTGCGAGCCCATGCCCACACAAGTAACACCTGCACCAAACCAAGCCTTTAAGTTTTCTTCCGAGGTGTCTACGCCTCCTGTGGGCATTATGCTGGTCCAGGGTTGCGGGCCTTTGATGGCTTTGACAAATTCGGGACCGTAGATGTTTCCTGGGAACAGTTTTACGATTTCCGCTCCGCGTTCTTCAGCAGCAGCAATTTCGGTCAAGCTGCCACAGCCCGGCGACCAGAGTACTTTCCGACGGTTGCAAACAATGGCAATATCCTCTCTGTAGACTGGGGTCACAATAAAATTAGCGCCGTTTTTCATATAGTCACTGGCGGCAGCGGCATCCGTTATGGAGCCAACACCCAATATCATTTCGGGGAGGGCTTTTTCAGAAAAAAGCACCAATTCCCGGAACACTTCGTGGGCAAAATCGCCCCGATGGGTGAATTCCAAAAGTCGGGCACCTCCTTCATAACAGGCTTGAAGCACCTGTTTGGCGATTTCCACATCTTTGTGATAAAAAAGGGGAACCAAGCCCGTTTTTTGCATTTGTTCGACAACCTGTAGTCTTGTAAATCGTGCCATCTTTTTTTATTTTATCTAGCAACTCTGCCCGAAGCATCGCCGCCCATTAATTTTTCAACTTCACTCACGGTCACCAAATTGGCATCTCCTTTTATGGTGTGTTTTAAACAAGAAGCCGCCACTGCAAAATTCAAAGCGTTTTGATCATCCTCGGGATAGGTCAAAAGCCCATAAATTAACCCCCCCATAAAAGAGTCTCCACCGCCCACACGGTCAACAATATCAGTGATTTGGTACTGCGGACTTTCATACATGGTGGTTCCGTCGTAAAGCACTCCTGCCCAGGTGTTGTGTGAGGCTGAAATGGAACCCCTGAGGGTGGTGATTACTTTTTTGGCTTTGGGAAATTTCTTCATCATTTGCTCGCAAACGGATAAAAAGGCAGCCGCTTTGACTTCATGACCTTGGGTGGTGATGTCCAATCCTTCCGGTTTGATGCCAAAATGCATTTCAGCGTCTTCCTCATTCCCCAAAATAATATCGCAATACGAAGTGAGTTCGGTCATAATGCCTTCGCGATCGCCGCCGTATTTCCACAATTTGGCTCGGTAGTTAAGATCGGTAGAAATAGTGATGCCAAGAGCGCTTGCAGCTTTGACTGCTTCCAAACAGGCGTCTGCAGCTCCCTGAGAAATAGCAGGAGTGATGCCCGTCCAATGAAACCAGCGCACTCCTTCAAAGACGTTTTTCCAGTCAATCATCCCGGGCTGAATCTCCGAAATGGACGAATGTGCCCGATCGTAAACGACCTTGCTGCCACGACTTACAGCTCCCGTTTCTAGAAAGTAGATGCCCAAGCGTTCGCCTCCTCTTAAAATATGGTTGGTTTGTACTCCGCGTTTGCGTAATTCCATAAGGGCACAATCGCCCAAATCATTTTGGGGCAAGCGAGTGACAAAGTCCACATCGACACCATAATTGGCAAGGGACACCGCCACGTTGGATTCTCCACCGCCATAGACCACGTCAAAGGAGTTGGTTTGTGAAAATCTCAAAAATCCTGGAGGTGACAAGCGTAGCATGATCTCTCCAAAAGTTACAACTTTATTCATATATTATTTATAATGTGGGTTGGTTGATTAAGTGAATTTAATAATTAAAATATTCTTTTGCATTGTGATAACAAATATCTGAAACAATTTTCCCGATCCATTGGGGGTCGTTGGGCAACAAGCCCTTTTCGATATCTTGACCGAAGAGATTACATACCAAACGTCGGAAATATTCGTGTCTTGGAAATGACAAGAAACTTCTGGAGTCTGTCAGCATCCCAATAAAACAACTAATGAGTCCCATATTGGACAAGATATTCATTTGATCGGTCATTCCGTCCAATTGATCCAAAAACCACCATCCGGAACCCCACTGAATTTTGCCTTTCAAGGAACCGTCATTGAAATTTCCAATCATGGTAGCCATCATTTCGTTGTCCCCGGGGTTGAGGTTGTAGAGTACCGTTTTGGTCAATTGATTGTTGCTGTCCAACCGATCCAAAAAACGCGAAAGTGCATGGGCAACTGGATATTGACCGATGGAATCCCAACCGGTATCGGGCCCCAAAAGTTGGAACATTCGCGTGTTGTTGTTGCGCATGGCTCCCAAGTGAAACTGTTGAACCCAGCCTTTTTCGTGATATTTTTCACCCAAAAACAATAGGAGTGCCGTTTGAAATTGAGCAGATTCGTCAGCTGTCACCGCAGCTCCGGACCTGCGTTTGGCAAAGATTTTTGACAAACGAGCAGCATCCGTTTCTTGATAGGGAATGGTGTTGAGACCATGATCCGACAAGCGGCAACCGTTTTCATGAAAAAAGTCCAAACGTTTGGTCAAGGCCAAACACAAATCATCATAAGTGGCGATGTCGATTCCAGCCACTTCCCCAAGGCGATCGATATAGGCATTGTAGGCGGGTTGATCAATCAAAACGGATTTATCAGGTCGAAAGGCCGTGCTGACCTTGATGGCAAAATCAGAAGCCGCCAAGTTTTGATGATGTTCCAAAGTATCGGTGGGGTCTTCGGTAGTGCACAACACTTCCACCTTCATGCGAGTAAGGAGTTTTTGTGCGGAGAAGTTTTCAGTGCTGACTTGTGCCGAAGTACTGTCGTACACGCGTTTGGCATTCTGGGGGGTCAACAATTCGTATTCGTCAAAATAGCGTGCCAATTCCAATTGTGACCAATGGTACAATGGATTGCGTAAGGTATAAGGAAGGGTAGTCGCCCACTTTTGGAATTTTTCCTCATCGGAAGCATTGCCCGTAATGTACTTCTCATCAATTCCAAAGGTGCGCATGGCGCGCCATTTGTAATGATCTCCAGCAATCCAAAGGTCAGTAATGTTTTTGTATTGATGATCCTCGGCGATGGCCTGTGGAGGAAGGTGATTGTGATAATCGATAATTGGTAAATCCTTTGCAAAATCGTGATACAGCGATACAGCATAGTTATTTTGAAGAAGAAAATTATCGTGGATGAATTGTTTCATTAATGATGTACTTTATGATGATTTTGTAAACATTTAGACTGCGATATAAATAGGAAGGTCAAAATTAAAATACTTTGATTCAATATAAAGTATAACACAGTATGTTAACGTTAACGAAAATACTTAAATTTTAATATTATTTGTCAATCTCGGTCATAAAAATATTTTGACCCCCTCTTTTTTATACAGAACAGTGAGAATTTGTCAATTATTTAAGGTTAATATTCATTATTAGCGTATATATTTTCCAAAAAATGAATATTTCTCGATTTAATTTTCGATTTTTTTTAATTCTTATTTGGTTTTTAAAATAGAATACCTTTATTTTAACGAAATATTAAGCAAAGTTCGTTAACGTTAACGAACATTATACTAATTACTAATAAACAAAACAAATGAGAAAATTACTTTCGAATGGTATTAAGATGTTCTTTTTCTTGAATATTGTTTTCATTTATGCCCAAACATCAGTGCGTGGGGTAGTGACGGATGCCGAGACAGGCACGCCACTTCCGGGGGTGAATGTCATTATTCAAGGAACAAGCACCGGAGTTTCCACAGATTTTGATGGGAACTATCAAATTAACGCTGAATCTGGGCAAACCTTAGAGTTTTCCTTTTTAGGATTCGAAACGCAAGCAATTGCGGTAAGCAGTGATCAACTGAATGTGTCCTTGGCACCTTCTACCAATTTCCTAGATGAAATTGTAGTAACAGGATACGGTACTCAATCCCGTAGAGAGGTTACAGGATCCATTGTAAGTATTGGAAGTGCGAGTATAGAGAAAATTGCTACAGGTAGTGGTGTAGATGCCATTAAAGGACAGGTAGCAGGGGTCGATATAACTTCTGGAGGCGGACGACCAGGTCAAAACCCTGTAGTTCGGGTTCGAGGACGTCGCTCAATTTCTGCATCCAACGATCCGCTGTATGTTATTGATGGAATTCCACAAACAAGTAGTACAGGAGATGGAGCTATCTTTGATATCAATCCACAAGACATTGAGTCTATGGAAATCCTTAAGGATGCAGCTGCCACCGCTATTTACGGTTCTAGAGGAGCCAACGGGGTTATCTTGATTTCTACCAAACGCGGTAGAACAGGTGCTACAAAAATTAATTATTCAGGGTATTACGGAATCACTTCTGTTACTAATATTCCTGATATGATGAATGGCGAAGAGTATGCGGCAGGAAGACGTGAAGCATTCCGTCAAGACGAAAACAGTCGATATTCTTATGCAGGTACCATTCCTAACGACGAAGCTGTTTTCTTAGGTGATGCTGCTCAATTGGAATCTATTAGAACTGGAAGATCATTCGACTATTTAGATGCCGTTTTAAATCAGGGATTTCAAAATAGTCATCAACTTTCAGCCAATGGTGGTTCTGAAGACACTCAATATAATGTTTCCTTAGGTTATTTTAAAGAAGATGGTATTATCGACCAAATGGACTTTGAACGTGTTACAGGTCGACTTAATTTAGACCACAGAATTAACGATACGTTCAAGTTTGGAAT